>CAISJE010000144.1 GCA_903885635.1 uncultured bacterium | reverse complement strand
GTTAAATAGGTTTCCTCTAAAGTGTGTGTTTTTCTGTAATCTATTACCTTTTTTCTCAAGTCCAAAGAATATGCCATAATTTCACCTCCGCTATTATTATACCATATTTCATTGTTGTTGTCAACTTAAATTACTATAACACCATTCTTGCCCTGATATTCCTTTTAATGGTATAATTCAAATTGCAAAGGATATGATATGAAAATAGACATAGACAAAATTGACTGGGATTTGATAAGAAACATTAAAAACATTGATAACGATAGCAAAAAACAGTTTATTTAATAAATTAACAATAAATCCTAGAGGCAAAAAACGACAGAAAAATCCCAATCAGCTACAATTTAAGCTGGTTTTCGACCCTTGAATTTATCTCGGACAGTAGTGCGTACTGACGTAATGGGGTTTATACCTGAGTTGTTACAACTAAGCAGCTTTTCACTTTTTGTTTAATATTTTTTCCGCAGCTTGTTGAGGCGAATTCGCATTAATTATTGCCCTCACAACCGCAATTCTTTTCAAACCTGCATCAAAAACTTCTTGACAATTTTCTGCATCAATCCCTCCTATAGCAAATGCGGGGATTTCAATATTTTCACTAGCCCACTTTACGTATTCCAGTCCTACGGGGCTTCGCCCCTGCTTGGTTGGTGTCGCAAACACAGGACCGACTCCAATATAATCCGCACCGTCTTGGACGGCTTTTAAAGCCTGCTCAGGAGCATGCGTTGAAACCCCAACAATCGCATTTGCACCCAAAATATCTCTTGCAGATTGAACATCCAAATCGTCTTGACCCAAATGAACCCCATCAGCCTCCAAAAGTGCAGCAATATCAATTCTATCGTTTACAATAAAAGTAACGTCATATTGCAGACATAATTGTTTTATTTTTTTGCCGAGTTCAAGAATTTTACTAGCGGGCATGGTTTTTTCGCGAAGCTGTAAAATATCAACTCCACCCTCCAACGCTGAGGCGATTGCATCCAGAAATTTGTCTTCCGATTCAAATTCATCTGAATTTGTCACCAAATAAAGTTTTTTATCTGCTAATTTTATTTGGTTGTATTTCTCTTTTAATTTATCCCACATAATTTTCTCCACAGTGTACGATTCGTATCTCAATTTTTCAAATAATACGGTATTTTGTTTGTCAGCCAGCGAATATTCAGCCAAAGTTCTCAAAGCTTGCTGTAATCTTTTGATATTTGCCTTAAAAATATTTTCTATATTAATTCTTTCGCTTAAATTTTTTACATCAATCCCAACGTCGTTTTGGGTATCTCGAGCTTGAAGATATTGCCCATAGCAATTTTCTTGAACATTATTTATTTTATGGCGAATATTTTTTAATTTTTCCGATAACTCTCTATCATCAAGCAAAAATCTTGCGATTTCTTCCAAAATCCTTGTTGCTTCTGTGGCTCTATTTAAGTTTGCGTCAATAATTCTTTTCAACTTTTACCTTTCTGTATATCCCCTAACTGATTATATAACAAAGAGTGAGCAAATTTCTATAAAAATTAATTAAGATTACGAATAAGGTGCGCAAATCTGCTTTTTTGCTATTTATGTATCCCGCGAGGAGAAAAAATGTCAGGGAAATTGTTTTATAAAAAAATTCCACTGGAGGAACTGGTAATTCTGTCACAGAAAAGTGATTACAGGGCGCTGGAAGAATTAATCAAGCGAGAACAAAAAAATATATTTGCAACTTTTACCTATCTTAGCAAAAAGCGTGAAAATATCGCAGATTTAACCCAAGAAGCCTTAATGCGCATGGCTCGTGGACTTATTAATTTACGAAACCCGAAAACTTTTAAAAGTTGGCTCAACCAAATAGTCACCAATCTTTTTTATGACGAGCTGAGAAAATCAACCAGAAAACCGCAACTGGTTTCCATAGATACCGAACCAAGCGAAAACAGTTTTCATACCCAAATCCCCGACTACAGGCATAAGCCTGCCGAAAAAGCCATGTCTTTAGAATTGGATACAATGATTAAAAATGAAATTAAAAGTTTACCCGAACATTTTAGAATAGCAATTATTCTAAGAGAGTTGCAAGGACTAAGCTATGAGGAAATCGCAGAAGCGACTCACACAACCATCGGAACGGTTAAATCACGTATCGCAAGGGCGAGAGGGAAATTACAGGACGGTTTAAAAAATTATATATAAGGAGAAAATATATGACTATAAATTTGACATGCACACAAGTAAGCGCTCTATTATCTTTTTACATAGATGATAGATTAAGTGCCCAACTAAAACAATTTGTCGAATCCCATTTGGAGGTATGCCCTTCCTGCAGAGCGAAATTTGAAGCGTTAAAAGCCATGGTTAGCAGTTTAAAGGAGGTTCACGAAAAAATGACCGCCGTAAAATCGGATTATAATTCAAATCAAATACCCCCGCAAAATGAGGAGTTTCAGATGAATTTATCCGCCTATGTCGATAATGAGCTGAGCGATGAGGAAAATATTAAGGTAAAAAAATATGTTATTTCAAACTCCAAGGCCCGACAAGATTTGGAGAATATGTATAATTTAAGAAAAGTTCTCAACAACTCTTTTGAAAAAACAAAAAACGAAGCAAAAGAAGATTATTCGAAATATATACTGAAACGAATTGATATTCAAGAAGAAATCTATGGACCCGATTCATTTGCAAAAGTTGTTGCATTATTCATAGTGATTTTCACTATTTTCACCCTCACTGCGGTTATAATTTTTTGGATATAGAAATTAAGCGGTTCTAAAAATTAAGCTCTAATAAATCATGCTTGATATTGTTTTTAAACTCCTCACTAATCCCATTTAAGTCAACAATATCGATAGTATATGGAATTGTGGTTTGTTCAAAAGCAGAGCCTAACCTTGCAAGAGTAGACAAATCAATATTTTTACCGTTGCAATCCAGTGCTATGTCTAAGTCAGAATAAGGTTTTGCTTTGTTTTTTTTCGCTCTTGAGCCGAATACAAAAACTTTTGCACTTGGCACTAATTCTTTCAAAATATTTGTAATTATTTTGAAATGTTTTGATTCAACATCCAGATTCATGCTTCGATTCTTTTTTTTAGTGTTTTTAATAAAAAGTCAACTTCCTTTTCAAAATCAGGAATAACGCTTACAACCTCAATGGCTTTATTTTCATCATAGGTATGAGAAGTCAAATTTCTAGCTAGTCGATAAGTTGTCCACTTTTCCAAATCATTTAAAATTAACCCGATTTCACTTGCTTTTCTGATTAAAGTGTTAAAATCCATTCCATCAACTGAGGTTGGTTCATCAATAGTCATTTCCAGATATCTTCTCAACATTTTTAAAGATAAAGAATATGTGTATTCAAACCGTTGAATAACGGCATCTCTTATCGCCAAATCGTAGCTTTCTTTTTCATAGCGAAGAAGAATTTCTTTCAAGCTGGTGTGGACTTTCTCTAAAGAGGTTAAATCAAGCTTATATTCGCTCATTTGATTAATCCTTTTTTTGCTAATTGTACCATGAGCTTGATTGAAAAGTCAAAAAAAGAGATTAATCGCACTTGGTTTTGCCGCCCCAAGCCAAATCGGAGCAGTAATCATTCCAAATATCGACAGATTTATCTTTTCGGCAATTTGGATATAAGACTTTCAACCATTGCACTACATGCTATATAATATTGAGATTTAGCGTTCTGAGCGAAAAAGTTATTCCATTGATGCATCATCTTCTTGCCTTTTTGGGCAACGTAATCAATGCTTCCTTTTAAGTTGTTAAGCAATTTCCCTTCTTTTCCGTTTGCAACGTACCATTCAGTGACCCAGCTACTGGGTTGTGCTGAAGTGTCTCGGTAAATTGGCATATTGTAAGAAAATGGATGAGCATTTTTCATTTTACTATAAGGTGGCGTTTTTAAAATTTCTTCTGCTACGTCTTTGTGTTGTAAGTGCTGAAATTGCGAATCATCTACTTTGTGAACACCTGTAAATGATACATTTGATACTTTTGGTATTAAAGATTTAAGCGGTATAGTCATAATTTTACTTCCTCATTATTTATTACATGTGCTTTAAACGCGGTCAAAAAAAATTTTGCGGGTTTTCATTCAAATCGTAACACTTTGTTACAAACGTTTTAAGAAAACTTATCGACAGACTTTGCTATTTGCTTATCGTTAGCTTTTACTCGTCTTTCAAGTTTTTTGATGTCTTCTTCAGGCGGTAATTCTTCAGGCTTAATTCCGCTTTTGCCAAGTAAAGCACGTACTTCCTGATTATTCTTAATGTGTTCTGAAGTAATATTTCCTGCACCATTCAAATCATTTTTTTTAACATTGAAATTCGTAATTTCAGCTGCCAAGTCCTTTGCTTTAATCGTAATTGTAGGTAAAAAATCTGCCAATGGTCTATTGTCGGGTATCCCAAATTTACGCTTCATTTCAGATGTGTTATTTCCTCCAAACAAAGCACAATCACCTTTGCTTCTTATTATCGCAAACCCTTTACCATCCACACCTTTTTCATATATTAAATCTGAAAGTTCAGTTTCAGTAGCCGAAAGTTTTTCTCTGGCTTCTAACCTTTCGGAAAGTAAAATTCTTTCTTCTAAGATTTCCTGTTTACGTGTTTGTATCGCAAAATAACTTTGTGCAAAGGCAATTTCTTCCTTTCTCGGGTCTCCGTTTTGTGCGATTAAATAACAAGCGTAGCGAGTAAGCATAACATCAGAAATTTCTTTTATAGCGTCTTTAGGCATATTGATCGTTTTGCTGACGTCAGCAAAATGATCGGAAACCTCTTGTCCTGCGGTTTTACAAGATTCTTTAGCTTTGTCAATAGCATTCTCAAAGTTTCGCCATTGAGTATATCCCAATAACGCTTGCAGCTCCCTCGCAGACCAGCATTCAACCCCTTGATATTCAAACGCTGATTCTTCAAAGTTTTTGGTTAATTTTGTTATAATTTCTTTTTCCATCTTAATTCTCTCCAATTTTGTATTTTTTTTCTACCGCCACCGCCGTTATAAACGCCACCATTGTCCAGAAAATAAATTGAACCTGCGGTCTGAAAAATATTGTATCCACAAGCCCATGAACCATTATCGCAAGAACCGAAATAATAGAAATCGTAACAATAATCGAAGATTTTAAATCCTTGGTATCCAAAATAAACTTTATTGATTTATACCCAAGCGTAACCAAAAACGCCAAAAACGCAATCAATGCAAAAATACCGCTTTCGACAGAAATCTCCAAAAACACGCAATAAGAACTCAAAGCGTCAAACCCTGTCCGCATATACAGCCCGTAAATCTCTCTGAAATTTTGGTTTCCAACTCCGATTCCTAAAGGCCAATTATCCTTTGCCATCTGAATTGCTGATTGATAAACGTTGAATCTGAATGAAGTCGAAGAATCGCCCCTCATTGCAAAAATCGAAAGAATTCTTGTTCTGATGGACGAAACAAACAACACAACGCAAGCCGAAAACGCCACAATAACACCCAAAAACGACAGATACATTTTTTTAAAAAACTCTTTTTTGTTCTCCAAATCCTTCCAAATAAATTTAGCCAAAAATCCGAAACCACAAAGCATTATCGCCAAAAACCCGACGTAAGCCCCGCGGCAGCCGCTTAAAATAAGTGCAAATGAGGTTATTGATGCCAAAGTTAAAAACACACCCGCAAGTTTATATTTTTTGTCCAAAACCCCCAAAATAAAGCTTCCGAACAAACAAGGCAGGCTCGCAACCAAGTATCCGCCGAATAAATTAGGATTATAAGGCGTCAAAGTTCCGTAAACTCTCGTCATGACATCCTCGGGATTAATATTTGAAACGTCTTGCCAAGTGGAAATCTCGCCCACCTGTGAAAAATTTTGAAATATCCCGATAACCCCCTGAGACGCCGCACAAAAGGCGATTACAAAAATCGCGAGAGGGATTTTCCCAAGATTATTCTTGAAATATTGCACCGCCGAAAAATAAAACCCCAAATAGGTAAAAGTTTTTAAAAATCCCTTAAAACTCAAGTAAAACAAGCTCGAACCCGCCAAGCTCACAACAACAATTAAAAAATATATAAGCAAAAATATTTCGAACAAATTCCAATCAATTCTCTCGCCTTTTTTTACAAACAGTTTAATAATGGTCAAAAATAAGGCTACAAGTGCAACATAACCGATTAAGTCAGAAGATGCAAAGGTTGAAAGAACGAACACGCCGAGTATCGTCGCAAAAATAGCTCTGTCAAGGTTTTTTAAGAAAAAACTGTTTTCCCACAAATAAGAGAATTTATTTTGCACAAAAGCGAATATTTTATTCAAACCGTCTAAAATCAAGCCGTTTGAAATCATTTTTGGTTTTCCGCCAAGATTTTTATGTCTGAAACAGTTCCGTTGAATTTATAATTTTTACCCTCAAGTGTTATCGGCAAGCCGATTTTAATCTTGTTTCCGCCCACAACGGCACCGTCTTTTGTGATTTTTGCCGTATCGGTAACGCTCACAATCACGTCGTACATAAATATTTGTGAATAATCATCGACAAGTATAAACGCAGGTTTTCCCGCAGGATTAGGCATAAGAGTTTTTTTAGTATCGCTTTTGACATCAACTATTTTTAAATTTGTATAAGGAACATTTCTGATACTTATAAAAGTCTCATCGCCGGCTTTCATAGGGCTGACGCCTCCGGTTAAAGTTACCCCCCTCAAAAACACCTGAAAAGCTATTTTTGAAGTTGATTCAATTTGCTTACCCGCCGTTTGTCTGAAATGTTTATAAGTCAAAAACCCGACAACAAGTGCCGCAACAACTGCTAAAATTATTACTATATCAACTAATTTTATTTTTTTCATTATAAATTTATCCTTTCTAAGTTACTTAAAATTTCTTCAATAGTTGTAGTCGCACAGCCAAATTGTTTTATGACGATACTCGCCGCAATATTTCCGATTATAGCGGCGTATTCAGGCTCAGCACCGCTTGCAAGTGCCATCGTAAACACCGCGGTAACTGTATCTCCTGCGCCTGTAACGTCAAACACTTCCGCCTTGTTGAAAACAGGGATTTTAAACATTTTTCCGTTTTCATCAAAAACTACCATCCCCTCAGACCCGCAAGTTACCAAAATTGATTTCGCCTTAGTTGCTTTAATTAATTTTTGACCTGCTTCAAGCATTGTTTTGTCATCTTTAATGAAAAATCCGACAGATTTTTGCGTATCGGGTAAATTCGGGGTCATAGATGTAATGTTTTTATATTTATCTAAATCTTTTTGCGCATCTACAACAATTATTTTACCGTATTTGTTTGCCAATGCTATTGCTTTGTCGATAACTTCTTGGGTTAAAGTCCCGACATGGTAATCGGATAAAATAATCGCATCGTATTCAGGAATAGCTTTTTCCATATTTGCGATAACTTTTTTTTCGGTATCTTTTGATATAAATTCATTTGTTTGCCTGTCAATTCTCACAATTTGCTGGGTAATAGAGTGTGAACAGGAACCTGAAATTCTCGTTTTCGTAATGGTTTTTCTTGTTTTATCCACAACTATGTATTTTGTATCGACGTGAGCGTTGTTAAATGTTTCAATCAACTGTCCGGCATGGTAATCTTCACCGACAACGCCCAGCACAGCGACTTTACCGCCGTTAATTGTCGAAGCGTTATGTGCCGCATTTGAAGCACCACCTAAAATCAAATTAGTGTGACTGTGTTGCAAAATTAAAACGGGAGCTTCTCTTGATATTCTTTCGGTATCACCGTAAATCATTTCATCAAGTGCCAAATCCCCGACAACAAGAACCTTTGAAACGGCTAAATTTTTAACACATGATACTAATTTTTCTCTATCTATGTTCATTCTTACTCTTTTAAATTAACTTGCTTATTCTCTGAAATTAATGTATAATAATTGTTAGTTTAGCACAAAGAAAAAAATAAAGAGGTAAATTTTGGATAATTTTTCTCAAGAAACGGAAGAAGAAAAAATTAATCAACAATCATCTGAAAATCAAGAAATCAACGATATTGAATTTGAAGAAGTTTTGGATATAGATGAAACTCAAGAAAAAATTAATCAAGATGGTTTGGAAATGCAGTTAGCGGAAAAATCAGAAGAACAAATCTCCGACTCAGAAACTAAACTGGAAACCGATTTGTCAATTGTTTACGGTAATGCTAAAAAATATGTAATATATATCGATTCCGAAAATATCGGTTTTATCGAAAGTCTTTCTACAGATGAACGAAGAAAAATTATAAATAAAAATTTAAAAGAACAAAGTGAGTGCTCTATAAAAGACAGGGCAAATAAAGAACGAAGTCGTTTTTTAAAACATGTTTTGCTTGCGGTTTTTACATTTATAATATTTTTCCCGATTGTGTTTATATATGTAAATAAGGCTCTATTGATTTCTATTGACAATTATGAACAAGCAAAAGAAAATTTTGCTAAACTTTATAAAGAACACGGTAAAATTGAAAGAGAGAAATAGTAAATACTAATTTTTCTTAACAATAATTAAATATTTTGTTTATTTTCGTCATTTAGATAGTACAATTCATGTATCGGAATTTTCAGAGGGCAAATTTCGCCCTAGATTTATTTTTTCACGAACGGAATATAAAAGAAGGAATTTATGATGCTTAAATTAGACTACCGGAATGTAAAATCTGCAATTATCGGAAAAGAAAACGGACTTGAACTCGAACAGGAATTTGAAAATTATAAAACTAAAATTTCTCACATCATTTCTGACTTAAACAAACGAAAAGATAAGCCCGGACAGTGGCTACAATGGATGAATTTAGGTTATAACGAAGAAACAGTTTGGTTGGTAAAAGAATATGCATCTTTGGTTAAAAATAGATTTGAAAATGTGCTAATTTTAGGGATAGGTGGTTCGGCACTTGGCGGAATTGCGGTTACGGAAGCACTATTAAGCCCTTATTGGAATTTATTATCAGATGAAAAAAGAAATAATTATCCCAGAATTTTTTTCTTAGATAACATTGATCCTGACCAAATTACGGGTCTTTTGGATTTGCTTGATTTAAAGAAAACTTTGGTGAACGTAATCACAAAATCAGGCTCAACCGCAGAAACAATGTCTCAATATATGATAGTTAAAGACATTATGGCAAAAGAGCTTGGGGATGATTATCGAAAAAATATCGTTGCAACAACAGATAAAAAAATGGGGATTTTAAGGCAACTGGCAGATCAAGAGGGTTACAAAACATTCGTCGTGCCCGACGATGTGGGCGGAAGATTTTCAATATTCTCATCGGTAGGACTTCTTCCTTTGGCGCTTGTGGGTATCGATATTGATGAAATCATTAGTGGAATCAAGGATATGGATTTAGCGCTTAAAAATACCGATATATTTGAAAATATTGCAGCACAAAATGCGCTGATACATTATTTAATGGATACACAAAAAAATAAAAAACTCTCCGTAATGATGCCTTATTCATCTCGCTTAAGATATGTTTCTGATTGGTATGTCCAACTTTGGGCGGAATCTTTAGGGAAAGAGGTCAATAATAATGGTGAAAAAATTAATTGCGGGCCGACTCCGCTAAGGGCTCTTGGGGTTACAGATCAACACTCTCAAATTCAGCTTTACAATGAAGGACCGAACGATAAAATTATTAATTTTATCAGAGTTGACGAATTTGAAAACACCGTAGAAATACCCAAAATATTTGAATATACAGGAATCGGCTATTTGGGTGGCAAAACTATTAATAATTTATTAAACGCGGAAGCAGATGCGACAAAAGTTGCGCTTGTTGATTTTGAAAGACCTAATGTTACAATAACATTACCGAAAATCAACGGGTATTACGTGGCTCAACTTCTTTATATGCTTGAAATTCAAACTGCGATTGCGGGTGAATTATACGATATAAACACATTCAATCAACCCGGAGTTGAGCAGGCAAAAAATTACACCTACGCATTGATGGGTAGGGCAGGATACGAAGATTCAGCCGAGGCTCTGAAAGAAAAACTGGCTGTAGTATAGTGCAAAATTGATGCGCAATCCAAAAATTCACAGTAAGTAGGGTGGGTTCCCTAACCCACCATCATAAAGCCAACTTCACAAAATCATCTCTTCAAAATTTACAGTATCGTTATAGCTAAACATATGTATAAAAGTATATAATGCTTCCGCTGAAAATTTTTGTGTTCCGAGTCCAAGCATGACCCTCAAAGCCTCTTTAGTATTTTTCACTTTATGAGGGGTACGATTAGAAGTCAGATTATCAAAATAATTGCAAACACTAATTATTTGGCTTTCAATATTAATACGTTCTCCTGATTTGCCGTTGGGATAACCGGAACCGTCATTGTTTTCATGATGGTCAAGTGCAGTTCTGGCAATATTTTCAGGCAATTCCATTTCTACTTTTATCATTTTATAGCCTATTTTGGTATGATCTTGAAAGATTTTTTGTTCCTGATTCGTCAAATTATTTTTAGAAAAAAGTTCCTGAGGAAGCACATTTTTTCCTATATCGTGCAGTAAGCCCGCAAGAACAACATCATATATTATATTCTCCGGTAAATTCATCTTTCTCGCAACTGCACCGCTTAAAATGGCGGTATTTAGTGCATGACACTTATTATATTCGCCTAAAAGTTTTAATTGAGAAGATAAAAAGACTTCGTTTGACTCTGAAATTATGTCTTGCATAATTTTATCTCTGACATTTGCAAACATGCCTAGCATTTCCAGAGGTGATTTTTCATCTATCCCTTCCAAAATTTTGCCATAAAATACTTTTATTTTCAGTTGCGTTTGCGGATCAATTTTTGCTTTTTTATTGACCGGACCCCGATAACCAATTATATCTATATCATCAACTGAAAGTTTATTTTTTAAAATAGTTGATTGTTTCATATCAAAAGTTTCAATTACTACATCAGGTTTAGCCTTTGACACTGTTTTCACCCCTGGGGAGGCTAGTCCCGTCTCTGTTTGTTCAACAACCTGAACTTCTTCATCACGATATAAAGAACCCACGTGTCTTAATTGCAATAATTTACCGGGAGTGAGAACTTCCCCTGCGGCAAAAAGTTTTTCGCCAAACTCTGAATAAAGATTATACGGTAAAATCTTATGATTAATTAATTCTTCTGTTGAAACGATTTTCATACTGACTCCGTAACTGTAGGCAATATGAATATTATAACATTCTTTTAAAGCAAAACACAATCTATTTAGATGAAATTTTCAGGAGAAATTTAATTATTAACTCCATTTGAATCATTTTTTATAAACCCGCAGATTTCTTCAAGCCGTTTATCTTCCATAGCATCAACCAAGTCCTGAATAGAATTAAGTTTTTTTAACTCAAAACCGACTTCTGCAAATAAAACACAATCGTTACAAAGCCTGTAATCTCCATATTGAATCGAGCCTGCAACACACTTGCACTGACCACAGCAATCACAATCAAAAAATTCATTTTCAATATCTGGATTTTCTTCAATATCGTCAAGCCTCATTTGCTCAACTACCAATTGCATTTCTTCGGTTACTTTAATTTTGTCTTTCATTAATTTAATCCTTTTGGGGTAGTTTATCAGTCGATAAGTCTATAAGTTAAACAGTTTTGCAAGAGCGTTCGTTGAAAATTTATAAACGATTATGTTTTTATAAAATCTTACTTTGCCAGTTAACTAATCAACTTATAGACTTATCACCTTATAAACTAATTAACTGCTTCATTTCCCCAACCGCCACTTCAAGTCCAACAAAAACCGCCCTTGAAATAATACTGTGCCCTATGTTTAATTCCACCAAATCTGGAATCTCTTTCATCCTGTGAACATTCTCATAATTAAGCCCATGCCCTGCGTTTACTTTTAAACCGAGAGATTGAGCAAAAATAGCGGCTTCTTTTAACTTTTGGAACTCGTTTTCTTCTGACTCTGTACCAAAAGCTTCTGCATATTGCCCGGTGTGAAGTTCGATAAATTCTGCTCCTGTTTTTGAAGCAGCAGAAATTTGTTTTAAACCGGGGTCAATAAACAAACTTACCGCAATTTTGGCTTCTTCAAGCGGTTTTACGAATTTTATTGCTTTATCAAGTTGTGAAGCCACATCTAAACCGCCCTCGGTGGTAAGTTCTTGACGTTTTTCAGGTACGATGCAGCAAGCCGCAGGCTTGAGTTCAAGTGCAATTTTAAGCATTTCCTCAGTCATTGCCATTTCAAGATTAAGCCTCGTTTTTAGAATGGTTTTTAGTGTTTTAACGTCGGCGTCTTTAATATGTCTTCTATCTTCTCTTAAATGTGTTGTAATCCCTGCAACCCCAACTTTTTCACAAATTTTTGCACACTCAATTAAGTCAGGTTCCACCCCGCCTCTTGCGTTTCTTAACGTTGCTATATGATCAATATTTACTCCCAGTAACATCTTCCTTAATTCCTTAAATTTTTCAATGCGGAAATAAAATAGTTAAAACAAGTTGATTTATTAATTCCTACTTCTAATTGTATATGTTTTCCTATTTCTCTTGAACCTGCAGTTTTTTGGTAAGCATTTCCCGTCAATTGATTTAAATAATCTGATGGTTTACCTTGCATTTCATCAGGATTTCGGCAGTTTTTATTCAACTGATGCCTTTTAATGTCTCTTGCATTCAAGGCATTTTCAACAGCTTCTAAATCTCCTAAATAAAATGTTTCTAACTCCCGACAAGCTATTCTGATTACACTTTGTTGCTCGCTTGAATGATTTCTGCATTTACTTAGTAGTTTTTGTTTTAGTTCAATACAGTCATCATTATCTTTATCACATAGGACAAAAAACAATGTATTTGGAACTTTCCATCCTAATATTTTACCTTCGATATTTTTTAATAAGTCTTGTTTTCCTGAAAAAGTAATATATTGAATATTATAATTTATTTCATGAAACAACCTTGGAAGCATATTTTCCAAGAGAGCCTTAGCTGATTTTTCTTCTAAAATAAAAACTATATTATCAATCAAGGATCAATTCCTTTAAACAAACCTTGTTTCCACAAATAACCCATTTTGTCGCCATTTTCCATGTAAATTCTTATTTGCTCATTATCTTTTGCAGATAATATTTTTGTATATCCGTTTTCTTTTTTTAACAAAAATACTTCTTCAATATTAACGGCATTTAGAAAATCTGGTGAGTGAGTTGAAACAAATACCTGATTTCCTTCCTTTCCATAATGACGGAATTCTTCTGCCAGTTCTTCTAGCAAAGATGGATATAATTGATTTTCAGGTTCTTCAACGCATAACAATGAATAAGGCTTAGGGTCATATAGTAAAACCAAATACGCCAACATTTTAATTGTTCCGTCAGAAACATAACGTACTAAAAATGGGTCTTCAAAAGCATTTTCTTTTAGTTTTAAAAGAATTTTACCCTCTTCAGTTTCTTTTGTTTCAACCATTGAAATACCAGGAATTCTCCTTTTTAATTGCTCAATAATTTTATTATAAATATCTACATGATTTTTATATAAAAACTGTAAAACTAAAGATAAATTTTCACCGTCTTTTGATAAATGCTCGGCATAATTAACATTTTGTTCATTTCTCATCTTTTCAATGTGAATGTCTGAAACATGCCAATTTTCGATTAAGTTTCCAAACGCAACAACAGCTTTAAATTTTTCAAATTGAGCAAGTCCCTTAATCGCAAGAATATCATTTGATTTTAGTCTTTGGGGTTCAGTAGTTAATTCATTAACATTGGTTTCGGTTAATAGCATTTCGTTAGTAACCGCAAAGCCTTCGCCTTTCTTCATTTCTAAAAAAGTCCAAGGCTGTCCGTGTGAACCTCTTCTGTAACGCAATCGCTCAAGTGCAATATAGGCTTTACCATTTTCATCATCAATTTGAAGAGTATATGTAATCAATGGTTGGCTTGATGTTTCTAAGTTTATTACATCTTCTGAACGAAACTTAATTTCTATTTCAATCGGACCTTCGGAATTTCTACTTCTTACTTCTTTTATCCCCCTAACTCCGCCATGTTTTGACAAAGCTGTATTGACATTACTTGACAATAGATCTTTCAAAAAGCCGAAAACACTAAAAATAGTACTTTTACCTGTTCCATTCGCACCAACAAAAACACAAAATTGAGGAATGTCTTTAATCTCAACATCTCTAAATGCTTTAAAATTCTTTAATTTTATAGATTCTAATTTCATACATTATTCCTTACTTGCATAGCAATAATAACACAAAAATGTAAAAAATGACATTTTTTTGAGATTTTTCAAGTCCGACCTCTCAGAGGTGAAAATAGCGAAATCGGCACGAGGAGGGCCGTTTCGCTATTTGACACTGGACGTCATGAGACTAATGCACAAGAGCATTTTTGCAAGAAAATGGGCTTGTGCATTAGTCTCACAAGGGAGCTTGCGAGAAAAATTCCTAATTTTTCCGCAAGCTCTTTGTCAAAAAACTTTGTTTGTAGTACCATGATTAAGTATGAATTAGCATGTAATTTATAATTAATTGGCGCTAGAAAGATATAAGGAGAGAATTATGCCGGCAAAAACAATAACAGTTGATGGTAACTACGCTGCAGCGCACGTTGCGTATGCATTGAGCGAAGTATCAGCAATATATCCAATCACACCTTCATCTACAATGGGTGAGTGGATTGACGAATGGTCATCACAACACAAAAAAAATATTTGGGGTACCGAAGTAAGCGTTGCCGAAATGCAATCTGAAGCAGGCGCCGCAGGCGCCGTTCACGGCTCTCTTGCCGCAGGTTGTTTGACTTCCACATACACAGCATCTCAAGGTTTATTATTAATGATTCCTGTTATGCACAAAGCGGCAGGGGAACTTCTTCCGCATGTAATGCATGTTTCTGCTCGTGCAATCGCCGCTCAATCATTATCAATTTTTGGCGACCATTCAGACGTTATGGGTGTTCGTAACACAGGTTATGCAATGTTAGCTGCAAATTCTGTTCAAGAAGAAATGGATTTAGCACTCGTGGCCCACTTGGCAACATACAAATCTAAAATTCCGTTCTTGCAATTCTTTGATGGATTCAGAACTTCTCACGAAGTACACAAAATTGAAGAAATTTCTTATGAAGATATTGCTAAATTGGTTGAACCAAAATATATTGAAGAATTCAAAAAAAGAGCTTTGAGACCTGAAGCACCTATAACAAAAGTCGGTGCTCAAAACGGTGACGTTTATTTCCAAGGTCGTGAAACAGTTAACAAATTCTACGATGCAGTTCCTGATATCGTTCAAGAATACATGGATAAAGTTGCAGCAGTTACGGGCAGAAAATATAAACCGTTTGATTATGTTGGTGCGCCTGATGCAACAGACGTAATAATAGCAATGGGTTCCGGTTGTGAAGCAATTGAAGAAACAATCGAATATTTGAACACGAAACGCGGTACTAAATACGGTTTAGTTAAAGTAAGATTATACAGGCCGTTTGATGTTAAGAGATTCAACGAAGCTTTGCCAAAATCAGTTAAGCGTATTACGGTTCTTGATAGAACAAAAGAGCCGGGGTCAATCGGCGAACCGTTGTACATGGACGTTGTAGCGGCACTTGAAAACAAAGGTAAGAGAATTATCGGCGGTCGTTATGGTTTATCTTCTAAAGAATTTACGCCGTCAATGATTTTAGCAGTCTACAAACACGCTGAAAATAATGGTTTCCACGGATTTACAGTGGGTATCGAGGATGATGTTACTAATCTTTCCTTGAAGGTTGAAGAACATATCGTTACCGAGCCTGAAGGTACTACAAATTGCATGTTCTGGGGCTTAGGCTCTGATGGTACGGTTGGTGCTAACAAGAGTTCAATTAAGATTATCGGCGATTATACTGAAAAAGATGCTCAAGCATATTTTGCTTATGACTCCAAAAAATCTTTCGGCGTAACCGTTTCTCACTTGAGATTTGGCGACAAACCAATAAAATCAACTTATTTGATTACGGCACCTGATTTTGTATCTTGCTCATCTCACGCTTATGTTGGCAGATATGACTTGTTGAAAGGGATTAAAGAAGGCGGTACTTTCTTGTTAAACAGCCCTTATTCAAAGGACGAAGCGTTCTCTCATTTAACAAGAGATATTCAAGAAACTATTATTAGCAAGAAAATCAAATTCTATAATATTAATGCTGATGAATTAATCAAACAACAACCCGGATTGCGTGGTAAGGGTGCGAACACAGTAATGATGGTTGCATACTTCAAGGTTTCGGGGATTATTCCATTCGAACAAGCTTACGAAGGAATGAAGTCAATGACAGTCAAAACCTTTAAGAAAAAAGGTGATGATATTGTTAATATGAACTTGGCGCTAATTGATGCAGCTATTAATTCTTGTGAAGAAGTTCCTGTTCCGTCATCATTAGATGGTGTTGCTTGTGTTCCTGAAGTAAAATTACTTCCTGATGATGCAAGTGATTTCGCGAAGAAAATCATTGAACCGTCAATGAGACAAAAAGGTGATGATATTCCTGTTTCAGCGATGTCGGTTGACGGTGTTCTTCCAACAGCGACAGCTTGCTTGGAAAAACGTGGGATTGCTCCTGCAGTTCCTCATTGGACTTCTGAAAACTGTTTGCAATGTGGTATTTGTGCTTCTGCATGCCCACACGCAGCTATCAGAACCAAATTGTTTGAAGCAGATACCTTAAAAAATGCACCTGCATCATTTGCGACAGTTGACGCAAGACCCGGCGACGGCGAAAAATTTAAAGTACAAGTATACTGTAACGACTGTACAGGTTGTGGCGTTTGTCTTGATCAATGCCCTACAAAGCCTGAAAAACGTGCTTTAACTTGGTCTACTATTGAAGCTGAGGAAAAAATCGGCGAGACTGAAAACGAAAAATTCTTTGATGCAGCGCCTGATAACGTTATGGGTAAAAATACTCTTAAGACAACAAAAGGTGTTATGTTGAGAAAGCCATTGTTTGAGTTCTCAGGAGCTTGTGCGGGTTGTGGCGAAACTCCTTATATTAAATTGGTATCGCAATTGTTTGGCGAAAACATGATTGTCGCTAACGCAACAGGATGTACATCAATTTACTCAGGTACGTTCCCGACAATTCCTTACACAACCAGCAAAGAAGGCAGAGGCCCGGCTTGGGCTAACTCCTTGTTTGAGGATAACGCTGAGTTTGGTTTTGGTATGAGATTAGCGGTAGACCAAAACAGAGGTACTTTAAGAACATATGTTGAGAAAATTCTTGAAAACGAAAAAACTCCTGCGGAGCTTAAAGAAGCACTAGGAGCAGCTATCGGACATTGGGACAACTCAAAAACAGAAGAAGCACTTCAGGCTCAAGACAAGGCAAAAGCAGTTTTGGCTAAAACAACTTGCGATTGCCCTGAATTAGCTAAAATAAAAGAACTTCAAGATTACTTTACTGATAAGTCAATATGGATTATCGGTGGTGACGGTTGGGCTAACGATATCGGATACGGCGGGATTGACCACGTATTGGCTCAAGGCAAAAACGTAAATATTCTTGTTGTTGATACGGAAGTTTATTCTAACACAGGTGGTCAAGCCTCTAAATCAACACCTACAGGTGCTGTTGCGAAGTTTGCTACAGGCGGTAAGAAAACTTACAAGAAAAACATGGGGCTAATGAGCATGTCTTATGGTTATGTATATGTTGCATCAGTTGCGTTGGGAGCGGATAGAGGTCAAACTCTTAAAGCGTTCCAAGAGGCTGAAGCTTATGACGGACCATCAATAATCTTCGCTTATTCTCCTTGTATTGCTCACGGTATCGATATGAGCAAGACTCAAACAGAACAAAAAAATGCCGTCGAGGCAGGATACTTCCCATTATACAGATATAATCCTGATAATGAAGTTCCGTTTACTTGGGATGCTAAAGACCCTAAAAGTAGCTATCAAGATTTTATTAAGAGTGAAGGACGTTATAAACAACTCTTGAAAACAAATCCTGAAGCCGCTGAATCTCTTTACAAACAAGCAGAAGAAGATGCAGCAAAGAGAATGGCTGTTTACAAATCGGTCGGCGAATTGATGAGATAAGGTATAACGGTGCGGTTAAATCCGCACTCTACTTTGATAAATATAAAATAGGTAAAGTTTTTTAAAGAATTTTACCTATTTTTAGCAATTAATTGAGAATAAAATGTTTTTACATGAATATGGTTAGCAGTGTTATATTTTATTGAAAGGAAGTTAATATGTCAGTTACAACCGAGATTAAAGGTTCACAGCCCTACGTCGTATTAAACCACGGCGGAAAAGCACTTGAAGTCCCTTGTAAGGATACAAACGAAGCTCAAAAAACAGCTGCGGAATTACAAATACTTGAAGCTCAAATGGTTAAACAAGAGCAAAACTTGGGAAAAACTCCTGAGCAATATATGGATTATTTAGCACAACAGGCAAGCAAGCCAGCAGGAGTTGGCGAAAAGTTGGATATTACTTCAAAAGCCTGATTTTTTGGAGGGTCGAATAGTTTAACAGTTTTTAACGGTGCGGTTAAATCCGCACCCTACCGTTTACCGTTCACCCGTCTCCCTCTCACCATTTTATAAACCATTTTTACCATCAACGTACATTGATTGGCGTTCTTTTATAATTTCCCTTATTTGAGTTGGATAATCTTTATTTAAAAGGTCTCCGATAGAAGAATATAATTTCAAAATGGAACTTTGGACATTGTCAGAGTTCAAATCAATCATATCCTTCGCCATTTCTTCATTAGTTAAAGCCAGACGGGTCATATCTCTAAAACCGCTTGAGGCAAGCCTAAGGGCGAGCTTATTTGACTGTGCTGTTTTAAATATTGCTTGTGATACCAACATTGGCATGTGTGAAATTAAAGCTACAGCCTCGTCATGCTCGTTTGGAGACGTAAAAATAGGGTCAGCACCCAAAACTTTAATTATATCTGTAACCCTTTTTATATCAGAATCTTTAGTTCCTTCAAATGGAGTTAAAACCCATTTTGTGCCCTGAAAAAGAGCTTCAAAAGAGGAGTCAAATCCGCTAAATTCAGTTCCTGCCATGGGATGCGTTGGAATAAATTTATAATTTCTTTTTTTTAAACTCACAAAACGCTTTAAACTGCAAACATCAGCCACAACAGTATTTGAAGATAAGATTTCATCAAGTTTATCTAAAATTTCAGTCGTTTTATTTATATGAGTACAAACAAAAATTACATCACAATCTTGTAAAATCCCCAAAGATTTTGAAACATTTTCGCAGTATTGTTTTGCTTTTTGCAGTGTAAAATTTGAATTTGAGACAGCATAGATATTACATCTTAAAGCACAAAGAGCCTTAAAAATAGAACCGCCAATTAATCCTAAGCCAACAATACCAATTTTTAGATTTCTATTCATGAATTGATTTTAACACAATTTTTTTTGTTGTACAATTTTAATTATGAAAAAGAAACAAATAAGCATAATCGGCTCAACCGGCTCCATCGGCACTCAGGCTCTTGAGGTTATTGAAAAGCTTCATGACAAGTTTGAAATTTTAGCGCTAACAGGCGGGGATAATGTTAAGCTTTTGAGAGAACAAATCCAAAAATTTAACCCAAAAACCGTTTGCGTTAAGTCGAATGACATAAAACTTGAGCTGGAAAAAGAGTTTGATAATGTTAAATTTCTCTTTAGTGACGATGGCTTGGAAGAAATTTGCTCAAATACCCAAAATGACCTTTTGGTAATGGCTGTTTCAGGCAAAATCGGCTTGAAACCGACTTTAACCGCCATTGAAAATAAAATTGATATTGCACTCGCGAACAAAGAAACCCTTGTAATGGCTGGCGATATTGTCATGAAACGGGCAAAAGCCAACGGGGTGAGTATTTTGCCGATTGACAGTGAACATTGTGCAATTCATCAATGTATAAAAAATATTTCTGATGTAAGAAAGCTTATAATAACGGCTTCGGGTGGACCTTTTAAGGATAAGAGTCTTGATGAAATTAAAAAGGCAACGGTTGAACAAACTCTTGCTCACCCAAAATGGAATATGGGTAAAAAAATTACGGTTGACAGTGCAACACTTATGAATAAAGGGCTTGAGGTCATTGAGGCGCATCATTTATTCGGAACTTCTTACGACGATATTGAAGTTGTAGTACATCCTCAAAGCATTATTCACTCTGCAATTGAATATGTTGACGGAAGTGTTATCGCACAAATCGGTTTGCCAAGTATGCATATTCCTATTCAATATGCCCTGACTTACCCTGAGAGAATTGAAGGGATAAAATCAGAAAGTTTCAGTTTTTTAGATGCAAAAAGGTTTGATTTTGAAGCACCTGATTTAGAAAAATTCCCCTGTTTAAGATTAGCGTATGAGGCTGGCAGGGCAGGCGGAAGCGCGCCAATTTGTCTTAATGCGGCTAATGAGGAAGCGGTTTTTACTTTTTTAAAGGGGCAGATTAAGCTTTATAAAATTTTTGAAACGGTTGATAAAATGCTCTCAAATCATGACCTTATAAAATCGCCTGCTATTGAAGAAATTATTGCAATAGATGATGAAATAAGAATTAAAACAAGAGAATTCTTGAGGAAATTTTGTTAATTTTAACTTCCGCAGCCTCTTAACCTAAACTTCTAAAAAAACATTTTGTTTAAAGTTTGTTTCAAAAACTCTGTTGGTTTCAAACGGATTAAAGAAAAAGTCGTTCTCTATCGGGTTATTAATATATTTTGATTTTATCGTTTTAAACCCGCAAAGCCCTATAATAGTAGCCTCATCATTAAAAAAATTTTTAAAAAAATCCATGGTGTATTTCCTTTCTTTTTCGTATATAATAAATTTAATGATGGATTAAAAAAAATCCAAAAAATAAATTAAAAAGTAGGTTAGACATACCGACCCGACAACAGCAAATAAAGGAGTAAATTATGTCAGAAAAAGTAACAAAAGAAATGAGTATTCTTGATATTGTACAAAAATATCCCGAAAGTTTAGAGGTTTTTGCAAAATACGGTTTGGGCTGCGTAGGTTGTGCGGCGGCAAGATTTGAAAACCTTGAAGCAGGAGCAAAAGTTCACGGATTTGACCCTGATGAAATGGTTGCTGAAATCAACGCATTGATAAGTTAAAAGGAAAATGTAAAATGGAATATTGGCAAATATTGGTAATTATGGGTATCATTTTTATTATCATAGAAATTTTTACCCCTGTAATTTTTTTCTTAAACTTTGCACTGGCTTGTTTTTTAACGGCGGTGGTAGCTTTGTTTATTTCTGACTGGAATATTCTTATCCCTGTTTTTGTAGTTTTTTCTGCGGCATTTTTAATGTTTTTGCGCCCATTGTTAATCAAGTCCCGAAACAGTAATCAAAAAACAGGCGTCGAAGAAAAATACATCGGAAAAATCGCAAAAGTAACCAATACAATAACTTCAACCAGCGGAGTAATATCAATTTATAACGAGCGTTGGGAAGCCCGCTCAAACACAGGGGAGGAAATTCCCGCAGATTCAGAGGTCAAAATTGTTAGAAACGAAAGTTTAGTTTTATACGTAGAAAAAGTGGTTTAGAAGCTTAAAACTTTTCAAAAAAAGGAGGCATTATGTCATTATTATGGTTATTAATCGTACTTGCGATTGTTTATGTTGTAAAAGGAGTTATTATAGTTCAGCAGGCGGAGGTCGTCATTATTGAACGATTGGGGAAATTTGAAAGAATTTTGCAATCGGGTATGAACTTTATTTTCCCGATTTTGGAAGCTCCACGAAGCATGACTTGGAGAGTTACTCAAAAAGGACTTGACGGCTCAACTTATTCTTTCATAAAGGAGAGAACAAAAATCGATTTAAGAGAAGCTGTGTATGATTTTCCGCGCCAAAATGTTATTACCAAAGATAACGTATCTATAAGCATTAACGCTATTATCTATTTTCAGATTATTGACCCTAAAAGTGCGATTTATGAAATTCAAAACCTGTCTGACGCGATAGAAAAGCTTACACAAACCACTTTGAGAAACCTTGTCGGGCAATTGGAGTTGCAAGAAACTTTAGTGTCAAGAGATAAGATTAACCAAGAATTGAGAGCGATTTTGGACGAGGCTACAAATAAATGGGGTGTTAAGGTTAACAGAGTCGAGCTTCAAGACATCACTCCGCCAATTGATATTCAGCAGGCGATGGATAAACAGATGAAAGCTGAACGTGATAAACGTGCTGCAATTTTGGAAGCCGAAGGACAAAAACAGGCTGCGATTTTAAAAGCCGAGGGTGATAAATTATCTCAAATAAACAGAGCCGAGGGGGATAAACAATCGGCAATCCTTCGAGCGGATGGGGATGCCCAAGCGAGAATAATAAACGCAAACGCTGAAGGAACAGCAATTAAGGTCGTAATCGGCGCGATTGAAAACAAAGGACAACCTGATAAATATTTAATCGCAATGAAGTATCTGGAAACATTAAAATCAATTACCGCGGGTGAAAACAACAAAATTGTTTACATGCCTTATGAGGCAACAGGAATATTAAGCTCCGTTGACGGGATTAAAGAAATGTTTAAGGGTACGGCGAAGTAAAAAGTAAATGGCAAAAAGTGATTTAAATGGCGGGAACTACGAGGCTGTCTTGCTACGCTCGCGTTAAACGGCTCCGTTCGCTCCTCCAACGAAAAACGTAGTTTCCGTTGGAGGAGCTACACTCCGCAAAATACTTTGTTGTAGCATCCTATTAGTAAGTAATCAATTTCAAAAAATCCTTATCGCACGAAATGAAAAGATTAACGGAGTTTAAGCAAATTTTTTTTCTTATATTAAAACTTTTTGTTTTACTTAACAGCCCCAAATAACTATTCATCGTTGAAACAAACTTACGATTATAATTTTCAAAAACTTGCTGGTAATTTATAATCCAATACTTCTTTTGTCGGCTTGTTTTAAAAATTATTCTTATTACATTCTGCCTTAAGTAGATACGATTTGGCTTAATATTATAACCAACAAAATCAATCCCTCGTGAAATTTTATTTACAGCTTTTTTATTTTGGTGTAAATCAATAAATAAGTCTTCTTTGAGTAAATTAGTAAGTCTTTTATGATATAAATTTAGCTGCGCTGGATTCTTATGTAAAATAACAAAATCATCGACATATCTACAATAATATTTACACTTTAAAACGTGCTTAATATATTGGTCTAAAGAATTCAAATATACATTACTAAAAAATTGACTTGTCAGATTGCCTATCGGCAAACCTTTAGAGTCGTGTGTGTTCCATAAAGTTTTATGTTTTGGCAAAAATTTAAACTTATATTTCTTTTTAATACGGCATTTTGATTTTATATCATTAAAAAGAATTTTTTTTATTAAATCCAAAATCCATTTTTCATGAATATTTTTACACAAAAGTTCAAAAAGAATATTTTTATCGATACTAATAAAAAAATTCTTCAAATCGGCTTTTAAATAATAGGCATCTTCGGTATAATTATTGGTAATACTCTGGGCATATCTTGCAAGTTTCTTTGTGGCATATAAAGTACCTCTTTTGGGAATACAACTGTAGGTATCAACAATAAAGCGCTTGATAAATCTATCTTGAATTGCGTTATAAACAAGATGATGCACTATTCTATCACGGAAACTGGCAGCCCAAACTTCGCGTGGTTTTGGGTGTAAAACCACAAAACAAATAGACTCACCGATTTCATATGTATTATTTTTCAAATCATTATATAGGTTGATTAAATTTTCCTCAAGATTAAATTCAAATTTAAGAGCATTATTTGTAAAACGTTTATTTTTTCTACAATCCTTATACGCTTGAACTAAATCAAAAAA
This sequence comes from uncultured bacterium, assembly GCA_903885635.1. GTDB lineage: Bacteria > Cyanobacteriota > Vampirovibrionia > Gastranaerophilales > Gastranaerophilaceae > CAIPUE01. Next base: position 930 of record CAISJE010000144.1, on the reverse strand, counting down.
TGTAAAATCATCCATAAGTATTAAATAAAAACATGGGCGGAAACATCCAAGCTTGTCTTATTCATATCCCTGACACACCTGACGGCGTTCTGATTCGACGGATCGTTCCAGTTACGGTTGCCATTGTTGAAGTTCACGTTCCTCACGTAACCGCTACCACCGGACAGACGCGACGCAGACCACAGCCAAACGAAAAAAAGGTAGATAAAACCAATAACAACGATGACTCAATGTTATCGGCCTTCTATTGCTATACTTACGTTCATTCAAGTAAATCCTACGCCCATTCCAACCCTCCCCTTGCGGGAGGGTCGAAATCTCTGATTTCGGGGAGGGGTGAGGAATATATGTTGATTGAAACTCGGTATAATAACAGAAGCTTTAGTTAACTAAATATCAACTTCTACCGACGATATGAATGAGGACACCCTATTAAACCGTAGTTGCAATAGGCTCAGCCCCTGATTTTCGACAAGCTTGGAGCCACCCTTGAGATTGTCTTGATATAGAGCTTGTTTTCTCTATAAAATGTGAATATCTTTCCAGTGGAATAATTTTCAAATCACAAAACATTCTTAAAAATAACTCTATACGTTTTGTACGTATTAAAATAGAATTAATATACTCCGATTTATCAGAAGCACTGTTCGCTCTATAAATATCAAGAATTAATTCCATCAAATTATCATGAATCTTCTCCCCTAGAGAATATCGATATTCCTTAGGGAAGTTCTTTGTTGCTTGAATTAATTCAACCAACAAAGTATATGATTCTTTATATACCGAAAGATCAAAAATTCTGATTAAAAGTGCAACACCTTTCAAATACAATAGAATTGAAAGGAATAGGCACATGAAAAAGACATATGAGCAATTAAATGATAAAGATAGGCATCAGATGGAATTATTAATTAATCAAGGGATGTCGTT
>CAISJE010000143.1 GCA_903885635.1 uncultured bacterium | reverse complement strand
GGCATAGATGACAAATTTGTTAAGGTTTGTGCAGGACTTTGGAATTTTCATTTAGATTTTGCATAAAGAGAACAAACCTTGATGAAAAATCGTCTTTTTAGTTTTTGGCATTATTTTATTTCGCAATATGTCTATTATAAAGGAGAAAAATTATGGAAACTATAGGACTAAGAAACGCTAAGGATGCAGTTCTTTGTATGGCTAGAAAAACTAAAGGAGTACTAGAGGTTTTTAATACTGCTTCTACAAATGGGCTTCCTGTAAAAATCTTACAGTATAAAACTTTGAACGGCAATGCCGTAAGTGATGTTTTTATTAACAAAGGAGCTGATGGGTTGCAATTTTTAAAAAGAGTTGTTGTTGTAAACCCTACTAAACAGGCAAATCCTACAACTAAAACGCTAGTAAATCTTACAAAATTATACCCCACACATATGATGAAAGTTTAATCGCACTTTGTGTTTAAATAAACAAAATAGCTAATCTAGGGTGCGGTTAAAACCGCACCCTACTTTTTAACTATTGGAAGTTTCACGATAAAAGTTGCACCTTTTCCGATCTCGCTGTTTATTGTAATTTCACCGCCATGCATTTCTATAAGCTCTTTTGTAATCGTTAAACCCAACCCCGTTGAACTTTCCTTTTTTGTATAAGTATTTTCAAGCTGAACAAATTTTTCAAAAATTCTTTTCTGATCTTTTGGCGCAATTCCAATGCCCTTATCTTTTATTTCAATAATTAAATTATATTTATCAAAATTGGAATTTATTTTAATTCTACCGTTTTCAGGAGAAAATTTTATTGCATTACTCAATAAATTATACAAAATTTGTCTTATTTTTTGAAAATCCGCAAAAACAGCTTTATCTTCCGCAATGTTTTTTTCTATCCTAATCGACTTTTTATCAGCAAGCGGTTTTACAATATTTACCACTTCTGTAATTGCCGACAATGCAGAAAAATTCGTTCTATTCAATGTCATTGCGTGCGCTTCAATTTTAGAAATATCTAAAATTCCATTAATCATGCCTAGCAAATGAATTCCTGAAACGTGAATATCTGCTACATGCTCAAATTGTTTTCTGTTCAAATCCCCGAAAAATTGAGTAGATAAAATTTCTGAAAACCCTATTATAGCGTTTAATGGAGTGCGAAGTTCATGCGAGATATTTGCCAAGAATTCATTTTTAACTTTATCCGCTTCAAGGATTTTAAAGTTTTGAGATTTTGTATTGACAACGCTTTCTTGCAAGGCTTTTAACTGCGTTTTAAAAATTTCGGAAAGCTCGACATCTTTTATTTTATAAGAAATAATAGAGCCAATTGCCGTCGCTATTTTAACATCTTCCGCCCGATAATAATCTTTTTCATCCTTGCATAACAAAACAAATCCATAAACTGTATTTCTGATTACAAGCTTTGAGATTAAAAAAGACTTATTATTGAGTTCTAAAAGCTTTATAAGTGGATTATCAGGAGGTAAAATCATATTTGAAGGTGAAAATAAATCCTGTTTAATTTGTAAATTAATCGGAAAAATATCGTCCAAAGAATATCTTCTATCCTTACCAAAAAGATATCTTAATCTAATATTATCAGGGTTTAAAAAGAAGATATAAGCTTGATTAAAATCAATAATTTCCCGAAAGGGTTCAAAAATACTTGCCCCCAACGGATCAAATTGTGGCTGGATATCAAAAAAGGTCGGTAATGCTTCTATAGCTTTTTTGTAAATATTGGACTCCATAAGGAAATTATAATCGTAATCCAACCATTTTGCAACCTTCTTTTTTTGTAAAAAAAAGGCAAAAAAACTTTAGGAACATTGGCTTTTTCGCTGAAGAAAAACAGATTGATTTGTTATAGGGTAACTAATCACCAGAAATCAATTAAGGTCAAAATCCTTTAGCAATAGGCGTTCGCACCTCCTCCTCACTTGCGGCAGCTCCTCTTCTTGGCGAGTTTGCGAGCCTTAGAAGGAGGGTGTCGACTTGTCGACGACGAGGAAAATTTTTCGACACGAGGCACGAGTGTCAGACAAAGGGAACCGCCGAAGAATGAGGCGAGTGACCCTGTCCTACGCAAGGAAAAAATTAGGTGGAGGGTGAAAAAGCTTACGCTGATTGAAATTAACCCTCACCCGACTTTCTAACACTCGCGGGCTTCCGCTCGTGCTGAAAGTCGACCTCTCCGCAAGGAAGAGGTGAAAAGCTCGCTAAATCCTGACTTACTTCCATATTGCTTTCTGGTGATTAGTTACCAGACATGGAAAGCTTTTAACATTTCTTAACATTAAAACATCAAAAAGGCAATTTAGAAATACAAAATGTTTTTATAACAATATAGAAGGTTTATTTATCAATTTGGAGGTTTGGTTATGGCAGGTGAAACTGTAAGGCTCAATGCGAGCAATGGTTTAGGTGGGTCCCCATCGTCGTCATATTTTGACAATTATGCAGCTCAAGTAGGTGCATTGGATGGAAGCTCTGGGCTTGATTCAGATTTAATGGGCCCTGGTGGTTCTGTTTTTAATGGCGGATTTTCAGGACTTGGTGGCGGATTTAGTGGCGGATTTGGTGGTTCTTATAGTTTATATAATGACCCAACTATTTCAGCAATGACTCCAGAGCAACGCATGAAATATTTCGCAAACATGCAAAAAGAACAATCGATAATAGCTATTGAAACTCAAAAAGAATTAGATAAAATGCAATTGGGGGCTCAAGTTGACCAAAAACATCAACGTGAAGTTGCTGAATTCCAAGCTACTGCGGCTGAAGATGTAATTACAAGACAATGTGGTATTTTAAAGGATAAAATTAAGGAAAACGAACAAGGTCATGTCGCTGAGGAGTACACAAAGTTAGTCCAAGCTGTCAGAGAAAAATTCGCAGAAGCAGGCTATAAAAATGTGGATGAAGTACAGGTTAAGGCTCAAGCCGAAAAACTTTACTATAACGCAACAGGCGCACGCTTAGTTGACGATATAGAAAAATATGGCGACAGTGAGTTTGTTACAGGCTTGAAACAAGTTGCTTCTTTCGGAACAGGTTTATTCACAAGTAATGTAAGTGCAAAAGACAATATTGCAGGCATAAACGGTGGCGAAGTATCAGGCAGGGACAAAGCATCAAAATTTGCAGGTAATGCAACCGCAGTGGTCGTCTTAGGGGTAGCAGTTGCGTCATTCTTCTTGTTTAAAAAAGGCGGAGGAACTGTTTGGAAGGCCCGAAAAACTTGTTTAAAAAAGCCCCCCCCCCCCCCCCCCGCAGTAACTTCACAAGCAGCTAATCCAACCACAACAGGAGCAGGAGCAACACCAAGAGCTAAGACTCCTGGTTTATTCAAGACTTTGTTTTCGTCTTTCAGTAGACTCACTTCGTAAGTTTTGCCAGCGCATCATTTTATAATCTGAGCGGCTTAAGCTTCAGAACGTACTGTCACAATTCAATAGTAAAGTTAATGATTCTAGTTTATAAATCAATTCTCGTGGGTAAATCGTTAGTGAAAATATAGTGTAAAGTTAGTGAATGTGTTAAGGTTGGTTAAAATCCAACCTTTTTTATTTTACAGGGATTAACATGGAGATAAGTTAGGATTTAGCTAGCTTTCCCCCTCGCCCCTTGCGGGAGAGGGTTGGGGTGAGGGGTTTTGCTTTGAGGCATGCGTGTTTTCACCCCTCACCCAATTTTTCCCTTGCGTAGGACAGGGTCACTCGCCTCATTCTTCGGCGGTTCCCTTTGTCTGACACTCGTTCCTCGTGTCGAAAAATTTCCCTCTCCCGCAAGGGGCGAGGGGTAGACCACTGTATTTATTGGGCTTGATGCATATTTATTTTCTGATGATTAGTTACTACGCAAACAGAAACCCTTAAGCAATTTTTCAACGAATATGCGTAAATATATCTCGTGGGTAAATCGTTAGTGAAAAATATAGTGTAAAGTTAGTGAATGTGTTAAGGTTGGTTAAAATCCAACCTTTTTATTTAACCTTATTTTGCTCAGAGGGGATTTCTTTTAATTCCTCTTTGGTTTTAGTCAGAATATTAACGTCTTTCGGCAACAATATTCCGTGATTAACGCCCTGTGATTTGATTTTAGACATAACGTCTTTTACTTCGTCCTCGCTGAGTTCTTGTTGAGCGTTAAAGGACACAATGAACATTTTTTTACTGAAAACAATAATGCTGAATACAATAATCGCCCACAACAAAACGCCTTGACCAAAGTTTATTGAAGGAAAAGCCCCTATTTTGGTCGAAAAATAATTCCAAACGTTCATCAACACAAACGCAGGAAACGCAACAAACCCTGAAATAATGCAGCTCGTCATAAAAATCGTAAACAACATCCCTCTAAATCCTTTTATTTGCAGCACCTTAAAGTTTTTTTTCATAAAATATTTTCCTCAGTTATCATGTTTAAAAAGTCATCTTCTGATAATATTATAACACCTAAATTCTGAGCTTTAAGCAATTTTGAGCCCGCGTTCTCGCCCGTCAGTACGTATGAAGTATTTTTACTCACTGAAGACGCTGTTTTACCGCCCATTAATTTAATTTTTTCACTTGTTTCATCTCTCGTCATATTTTGTAACGTTCCGGTTAGTACGAAAATTTTACCGGATAAAATATCGGATTTTACTTCAAAAATTTCTGAATTTGGTTCAACTCCAAGTTTTTTGAGTTGCTCCAAAAACGTAATCGTATTTTCATCATGAAAAAATCCAAAAATATTTTGTGCTATTTTTTCACCGACACCGTCAATGTGAGAAAGCTCATCAATATTTGTAGAACAAATATTTTCCAAAGTTTTAAAATGAGAGGCTAAAATTTGTGCCGTCTCTTTGCCTACATGTCTTATCGAAAGTGCGTTCAAAAATCTGGCTAAAGGTCTTTTTTTACTTGACTGAATTGAATGATAAATATTAAACGCCGATTTTTCTTGAATTAAATCCAACTGCATAAAATCCTGTTGAGACAGTGCGTACAAATCAGCAGCCGATTTAATCATGTTTTTTGCAAACAGTTGTTCAATAATCGAAGGCCCGACAAAATCAATATCCATGGCATCTTTAGAAACCCAATATTCGATTTTACCTCTGATTTGTGCAGGACAATACAGGGAATTAGTGCAGTACAAATTCACCTCACCCTCCCTTGCCTCAAGGCTGGTCGAGCAGGCAGGGCAGATTGTCGGAGTTTCAAATTCAACTGCGTGCGATTCTCTTGAATGTTCATCGACTTTTATTACCTTAGGGATAATTTCTGCGGCCTTTTTTATTAAAACGATGTCGCCTATTCTTATGTCTAAGCGTTTTATCTCATCAAAATTATACAAACTCGCTCTTGCGACCATACTTCCTGCAAGTAAAACAGGCTCAAGAACGGCTATCGGAGTTACAGCACCGGTTTTTCCCACACTTATTTCAATATCCAAAACTTTTGTATTGACTTCCTCGGGCGGAAATTTAAATGCAGTCGCCCATTTTGGCGCACGTGAAGTAAATCCCAGCTCATTTTGCAGGGCTAAATCGTTAACCTTAATAACAACGCCATCTGTCGCATAATCAAGCTCAAAGCGTTTATGTTCCCAAGCTTTGCAATATTCAATCGCTTCTTCAATATTTTTGCAAGCTTGAACATTCGGATTCGTTTTAAACCCTAGGGTTTTTAGCGTCTTAATATTTTCCAGATGAGACTTTGGCGCCGAGCTCATGTCTTCAAAAATTCCCGCATAACAAAACATTGATAAATTCCTTTTTGCGGTGATTGAACTGTCAAGTTGTCTGACAGAGCCGCTTGCTGCGTTTCTAGGGTTTGCAAAAATCTTCTCACCATTTTTTAAATTTTCTTCGTTTAATTTTTCAAACGAATTTTTGGGCATGTAAATTTCGCCTCGAACATCGACCGATTTGGATTGGGAAAGTTTTAAAGGAATCGACTTAATAGTTTTAAGATTTGCAGTAATATTTTCGCCCACAATTCCGTTTCCTCTTGTCGCCCCTGTCGTGAAAATCCCGTTTTGATAAGTCAGAGCAATCGCAAGTCCATCTATTTTAAGCTCGCAAACCAGTTCGACATTGTTTCCGATTTCTTTTGTAACTCTTTCATACCATTTGGTTAATTCCTCAAAATTATTTGAATTATCAAGACTGTAAAGTCTGTATTTATGATGGTGTTGTTCAAATTTTGTTCCTATCGAGCCGAGTCTTTGAGTTGGACTGTCAGGGGTGATTAAATCTTTATTTTCAGTTTCTAATTTTTGTAATTCACGAAACATTTCATCGTACTCAAAATCGCTCAAAGACGGGTTTTCCTCGATATAATACAAATAATTATGCCGATTAATTTCATCTTTTAAAAAATTAATTCTCTCCAAGACATTCATAAGCACATTAATAATTCTCTGATAACTTTTGTTGCCACCGCCGTTGAAACCCCGCTTGTATCATAATGCGGGGCAAGTTCTACAACATCCGCGCCGATTATGTTTAAATCTTTTAATGGTTCAAACCAAGTCATTAATTCATTGAACGTAAATCCTCCGGCTTCAGGCGTGCCTGTTCCAGACATAACGGAAGGATCTAAAACATCCAAATCCACCGACACAAAAATATTTTTATTCGCTAAATGGCTCAACTGCGTAGGAAATTCCAACTTGGTATGATATTTTTTCATCAATCCAAATTCTTCTTGCATTCCTGAGCGAATTCCGATTTGTTTGATATTTTCAAACCCGATAAGCCTACCGATATGATACATGACGGCAGAATGTGACATTTCTTCGCCCAAATATTCTTTTCTTAAATCGGTATGGGCATCAAAATGGACAACGGTAATATCTTTGTAGCGTTTTGAATTCACAATAGCCTGAATTGTCGGTAATGTAACCAAATGTTCGCCACCGATTCCAAAAACTCTTTTTTTATCGGCATAAATTTGTTCAACGTTATCTTTAATCAGTTGAAGCGATTTTTCGGTATTTCCCAACGGAAAATCCAAATCCCCAATATCATTAAAATTAACATCTTCCAAATCTTTATCAAAGTAGGGTGAATAAGTCTCTAATCCCCAGCTTGCAAGCCTAATCATTTCAGGGGCAAACCTTGAGCCCGAGCGATATGAAACTGTTCCATCAAACGGCATTCCAAGCATAACAATGTCGGAAGATTTATAATCTTCGTTTTGCCCCATCCAAGTTCTGTCTAAAAAAGGTCCTTTTACCATGACGCCCACCTATCTTAAATTACACTATACAATTTTACTACAAAAAAATGGGTTTATTAACCTTTTATTAAGAACTGGATTAAATATCTTTATTTGGTATAATAAAAATATTGTAGATTGGGTTGGACGAAAAACTACCCGACAAGAAGATTAGAGGATTTTAAATGCAAGAAGTTTTAAATAGTTCAAATAAATTTACCAATGAAATGAAAAAAGTCGAATTAATTGACTTTAACTGTGATTTGGCACAAAGTTTCGGGGTTTACAAAAACGACAGCGAATTCGATTTGCTGGATTATGTAAGTTCAGTAAATATTTCTACCGGTTTTCATGCCGGCGACCCAATCGCTATAAAAAATGCGCTTTTAAGAGCAAAGGATAAAAACGTAGTAATCGGTGCACACATTGGGTTTAATGACATCCAAGGATTTGGTTCAAGGGTTATGAATTTGAGCGAAGAAGAAGCAGAAACTCTCGTTATTTACCAAGTCGGAGCATTAATGTCATTTGCGAAAGCTTACGGACTTGAAGTAGAACACGTAAGACCGCATGGCGCTATGTATAAACTTGCAAGCCAAAATTTTACATTTTCTTGCGCGATTGCAAAAGCCGTTAAAAAATGTTCAAAATGGCTTACTTATGTCGGCGCTTCAGGTGATATAATTTCAAAAGTAGGCGATTTTGTAAAAATCCCTATCGCTCAGGAAGTTAAATTAAACAAATCATATAACGCTGATGGAACGATTGATTACAACTCAATTGATATTACTGATGCAGATTTGTTAAGCAGAAGACTTCAAAAATACTTACTAACTTCTCAAATTGACAATAATTTAAGAGGTGTATCAATTGTTGAAGCGAATACAATCCATTTTGCGAGTGGAGGGGATTCTCTGGAATTAATTAAAAATGCAAACGAATTAATTACCCCAAAACCAGTTAATTACAGTAAAGTGGAGAGTTCCGGCTGGGTATAACGGAGGGAAAACAATTAGGTATTGAGGTAAAAATAAAAGGATGAGATTTTTTAAAGATAATATAAAAATGCCAAAAGATGCAGGGTGGTTATTACCGGGTTTGCAGATTAAGAGATGGTTTGCAATGATTTTTGTCGGCTCGTTTCTTATTTTATTAGGTACAATGATTATATTTAACATGCGTCCTGTTTATTTCACTATGGAATTTATCAGACAAATCGCCGAAAAGGCGCCGTCGGGAATAGTCGGCGTTTTGGTCGGTGCACTTGGTGCCTTTATTTTTTTTAAAGGCTGGCAAAAAACAAATTTGTCAATGTTGGACTTAAACAACGGCAGAGAACAAGGGACAATGCTGGAAGCATTATACAGGAGAAGAAAACTAAACCGTGGACCAAAGATTGTAGCCGTTGGCGGAGGAACAGGTCTCTCCATGCTTTTAAAAGGGATTAAGAAAATTACGAATAACGTTACTGCAATAGTTACAGTTGGAGATGACGGCGGAAGTTCTGGTCGTTTGCGCGAAGAAATGGGTATTTTGCCGCCGGGGGATATCAGAAATTGTATTGCGGCATTGGCAGATGACGAAGATTTAGTGACGAAATTATTTCAATATAGATTTAAGACCGGCGAAGGACTTGAGGGACACAGTTTTGGGAATTTATTTTTAAGCGCACTTTGTTCTATCACTGGTGATATGGTTAGAGCGGTGAAAGAGTCTTCAAATGTTCTTTCAATCAGGGGGAGAGTTTTACCATCGACTTTGGATGATATGAAGCTTGTTGCAGAACTTGAAGACGGAAGAATTATTAAAGGTGAATCTAATATTCCTGAGGCACATGGGAAAATAAAAAGATTGTTTACCGACCCTAAAGATTGTAGACCGCTTGAGGATGTAATACTTGCGATTAAAGAAGCCGATTTAATTATATTGGGGCCCGGAAGTCTTTATACAAGTGTTATCCCAAACTTGTTAATTAAAGAAATTGCAAAAGAAATAGCTAATTCCTCCGCAAAAAAAATATACGTTTGTAACATTATGACTCAACCGGGTGAAACTGATGATTATAATGTATCAAGCCATGTTAATGCAATTATTGAACATGCCGGCAGCAGCAACATAATGGACGCGGTACTTGTCAATGATAGCTTGCCAAAGAATTTGGCATTAAAATATAAAGCAGCGAACTCTTTCCCTGTAAAACTTGATGTGGAAAATATTAAACATTCAGGTGTAAAAATTGTTTCTAAACGCTTGATTGAAAATAACAAGGAAGGACTCGTCCGACATAGCTCCAACAGGGTTGCGAGGGCGATATATCATTGGTATCGCAAAGTGAAGAGTGAAGGGTAACGATAAATTAACAATGTTAAATGTTAAAACTATTCAAAAACTAAAAAATAATGGTCAAAAAATTACAGCGTTGACTGCTTATGATTATTCTACTGCAAAATATTTGGACGAGGCAGGCGTTGATATTATTTTGGTAGGTGATTCTTTAGCAATGGTGGCTCTTGGCTATGAAACAACTCATTCTGTCGGCATGGAGGAAATGCTTGTATTTACAAAGGCGGTTGCTAAAGGTGTTAAAAACGCCTTAATTGCTACCGATATGCCTTTTATGAGTTATCATTCCGATGTTTCCACTGCGATTAAAAATGCAGGAGAAATGATTAAAATCGGAGCTAAGGCGGTTAAAATAGAGGGTGCAAACGATTACATTTTAGAAGTCATTGAAAGATGTGTGCAAAGTGGGATACCTGTTATTGGTCATCTTGGCTTCACTCCTCAATTTTTAAACACAATCGGTGGATATAATATTCAGGGAAAATCTTTTGCGACTACTTTGGAAATTCTTGAACAAGCGAAAAAGCTTGAAAAAGCAGGTGTTTTTTCAATTGTTTTGGAGATGGTGCCTGAGGAAAGCGCAAAATATATTACTGATAATTTAACTGTTCCAACTATTGGAATTGGGGCTGGAAGATACTGTTCAGGGCAAATTTTGGTATCGGACGATATTTTAGGGAAATTTTCCGATTTTACCCCTACATTTGCCAGAAAATATGCCGATTTAAGTATTATTATTAAAACCGGTGCAAAAAATTACGTTGAAGATGTTCTCAGTGGCAAATTCCCTTGCGAGGAGGAAGTTTTTAAACTTTCTAAGGAAGAATTAAAACAGATGAAACTATATATTGGGACATAGGGATGTTAGAGAAAAAAATAATAGAGGTTAGAAAAAGAGTATCACAATGGAAAAAGGACGGGCTAAGCATCGGACTTGTACCGACCATGGGAGCGTTGCATGAGGGGCATTTAAGCCTTATTAAAAAAAGTGTTGAGACTTGTGATAAAACGATTGTTTCGATTTTTGTAAACCCAATCCAGTTTGGACCGTCGGAGGATTTAGAGAAGTACCCTAAAACTATTGATGCTGATTTGGAACTGTGTAAAAATGCCGGTGTTGATTTGGTTTTTTCGCCATCCCCATCAGAAATGTACGGCGAGGGGCATATTTTATCGAATGATTTTTTGACTTATGTAGTGCCACCTTATTTTTATACGGATAAATTGTGTGCAAAAAGCAGAATAGGGCACTTTGACGGGGTTTGTACGGTTGTTATGAAGTTGTTTAATATTGTGCAGCCTGATTATGCCGTATTTGGGCAAAAGGACGCCCAACAGCTCATTGTAATTAAAAAGATGGTGAAAGATTTGGATATTCCGATTGAGATAATTTCTTGCCCTATCGTGAGGGATAAAAACGGACTTGCGCTTAGTTCAAGAAACCAATATCTGTCAGAAGATGGAAAAAAATATTCACTTGCATTAAATAAAATTTTGGTTAATATTAAAGCATGTTATAAAAAAGGGATTACGGATACAAAGTCGTTGGTAGAAACGGCGTTGGTGTTTTTGAATAATCATCACGAGTTGGAGTATTTGGAGTTTGTTGATAAAAATACGCTCGAAAATAAGACGGTGGCAGATGGCGATACATTGGTTTTAATTGCGGTGAGAGTAGATAATGTGAGGTTGATTGACAATTGTTTTATAATTTAGGAAAAAAAGCTTTTAGTTTCTTTATTAATTTCCTGCATTTTATGCAGGTGAGTTTGATTTTTTTATCTTTTTTTATAATTCTATACTGGCTTTTACAGCTCGGTGGTGCTACGTTTATTCAACCGTTCGCCCCATTTTTTGAAACAATAAAAGATATTACGCATCTTTTTTATGTTAGAACGGTTAAAGTAGATGAAGTTACCATAGATTTTGCATTTTTAGTCGCAACTTTTGCAATTTTATTTGTGGTCTGGGGATTGAAATTTGTAATTGAAGCCATTAAGCGTCTTGAAACTAAATATGATATGATTCACAACTATCTTAAAAGAAAAGCTGAGGATTTATTCAATTTCACTCTTGAAGCACAACATTCTATTAATGAATACAGATGTAATAATTTTTTAATTTTCATCAAATTTTCTGCACTAAATTCAGCAAAAGACAATCGCTTTAACAAAGATGCAGATGCCGGCGTCGAACAAAAACAGGTAGAAATGTTGAAAAATTTTCATAATAATCTTGACTTATTTTTACCATGCCAAAATAAGCTTTTACAAGGCGGAATTTTGTTATATTTTGATAATTTTAAAGATTTAAGGTCATGCAAATAGGGGTTAAAAAAAGAACCCTCCTGCTATACAAGTGTATAG
>CAISJE010000142.1 GCA_903885635.1 uncultured bacterium | reverse complement strand
TCCTCACTTGCGGCAGCTCCTCTTCTTGGCGAGTTTGCGAGCCTTAGAATGGAGGGTGTCGACTTGTCGACGACGAGGAAAATTTTTCGACACGAGGTTACGAGTGTCAGACAAAGGGAACCGCCGAAGAATGAGGCGAGTGACCCTGTCCTACGTAAGGGAAAAATTAGGTGGAGGGTAAAAAAGCTTACGCTGATTGAAATTAACCCTCACCCGACTTGCTAATACTCGCCGTTCCTGCTCGTATTGAAAGTCGACCTCTCCGCAAGGAAGAGGTGAAAAGCTTGCTAAATACTAACTTACTTCCATATTGATTTCTGGTGAGTAGTTACCTATAAATAACCTTTTATAATACCCGATTAGAGCATTATAAAATCTATTTAAGTAATAAACTCAATTATATGAAAAAATATATTTTAGCATGTTTAATTCTGATTATAATCTTGGCGGCATTCTTTGGGCTATACGAAAGGTTTTTTGAGTATCATATAACCGTAAAATTTTCCGAATCAGGCCCCTTATACATTAACATGCCCGTCTATTATAAAGGTTACAAAATCGGCAGGACAAACGAAATCAAACCCAGCGAAGACTATAAATATACGTTGGTTAAAATCCGACTTTATCCGCAAAATCCCAAATTACCCGAAAATATAGTCGCAAAAGCAAAAAAACTCGGCATTAAAAAAGACTATATTGATTTAATAATTTCAGATGAGCCGTCCACCACATTATTAAAAAATGGCGGTACAATTAAAGGCGAACCGGCATTTGATGTCGAGGGTTTTTTGTCTGATATAGCAGATTCGGATATAATAATTCCACTGTTGCAAAATTTTTCTGATGTAGCTATCAGCGCAAATAAAACAAGTGGCGAAATAAAAAATTTCTTTTCTGATATGCGTTCGACTCTGAAAGACAACAGGCAAAATTTAAATCAAACAACAAAAAACTTTGCCATCAGTGCAAAATCATTAACCAAAATAACCTCAAAGTTTGATAATTCCATCTCCGAAGATAAGCTTAATAATACAACTTCAAACGTGGATAAATCATCTACCAATATTCGGGTTGCGACAGAAAATATTAAAAATATAACCAGCGATATAAAAAATGCGACAAAAAACCTTGATAAAACAGTAGCCAAAATTGACTGCACAATATCAGAAACGAAAGCAATCGCCTCAAATGTAAAAATTATAACCGGTGGTTTTTGTGAAACACTAAGCAAAAGATTTGCGGGACTAAGAATAATCTTCGGAAAACCACTAAATAAAAATAAATGTCTCGGGAAATGCTCTAAATAGGGAGTTTCTAATCCGGATCATACATTTCACTATCTACTGAATAATCATCGTCAGGTTCTATATTTTCCCTGCTTAAAAATGTCGGGCTTTTATTAGAACCGTAGTTTTCATAAATATTTTCGTCACGTTCCTCATCCCATACACTCTCAGCAGAGCTAAATTCACCTATATTTTGCTCATTTTGATTAATCTGCGGCACTCCCCAATTCGGACTATCACAATAATCCTCATCAGCTCTAACAACAATTCGAGAATAAGCTGACAGCAACAATATGCAAGTAAGCAACACAATAATTTTCTTCATAATTGTATTCTACAAGAAAAAAAAAGATTTTCAATTTTATCGCGCTAGTGATATTGAGCTACAATAAAGCTTCAATTCTTCTTCGCAATTCATCTCGGTTGCCGCAACCAATATTCTCGTTTCGTCCAATTTAAACCCACCGATAATATTGTTTCTTTTTAAATTTGCCAAAAATTCATCGGCATTATCAACCTCAATAACAAATTCATTATAAAAATCTTTGTTTAATGTCTTAATCCCTTTATTTAAAAGCATCTTGGATAATTGATGAGCGTTTTGCACCGAGAGCATGCCCGCCTGTTTGAAGCCTTTTTCGCCGAGTAGAGTTAAATATAAAGTAGCGCAAAGCGCTATCAAAGCCTGATTTGAGCAAATATTGCTCGTGGCTTTTTCACGCTTAATGTGTTGTTCTCTGGTTTGAATAGTAAGCGTAAATGCCTGATTTCCTTCAATATCAAGCGTTCTACCGGCAATTCTCCCCGGTAATTGACGCATAAATTTTTCTTTGCATGCCATAAATCCACCATGCGGTCCGCCAAAGGACATTGAAATCCCAAGCGGTTGAATATCCCCGACGACAATGTCGGCAGAGTATTCAAAAGGAGCTTTTAAAACGGAAAGCGAGGAAATATCCACGCACACAACCAAAAGTGTTTTTGAAGATTCCAAAACCTCCGTTAAATTAATATCCTCAATAGTTCCAAAGTAGTTTGGAGTTTGAATTAAAACGCAGGCGTATTCATTAGATTTAATTTTATTTTTAACGGCTTCAAAATCAGTTTGCAACTCTATTACATCAACAAAATCCAATTCAATCCCGATAGCGTTAGCATAAGTTTTTATTACCTCCTTGTATTCGGGATTAATCGCATCTGAAACAAGAACCTTGCTTCGTTTTGTAATTCTTGATGCCATTAAAATCCCCTCGGCACAAGCAGACGCCCCGTCATAAACAGAAGCGTTTGAAATATCCATACCTGTTAGGTTACAAATCATTGACTGAAATTCGTACATAACCTGCAAAGTCCCCTGAGAAATCTCGGGCTGATAAGGAGTATAAGCAGTCAAAAATTCAAACCTTTGAGCAACCTGCCCCACGCAAGCGGGAATAAAGTGATTATAAACTCCTGCACCCAAAAAACTTATACTTTCAACATTATTTTTTTTAGCTAGAGCTTTAACTTCCTTTTGAACCTGCATTTCGCTTAACGCCTCAAATAAATTAAAGTCCTTAACCCTTGCCTCTTGAGGTATTTTATCAAACAATTCTTCGATTGAACTCATTGAAATGCTTTCAAGCATTTGTTCTCTGTTTTCATCTGTAAGTGCCAAAAAATTCTGCATAATAATCCCTTTTCTTTTAGAGAATTATACCAAAATCAGAATTTTCGAACAAGAAGAATGTAAACTTATGTAAAAAATCCCCATCGCATTAAGGCTTGTTGCCACCTCTCACCATTCACCAATTAAGCGATTTCTTCTTTATAATCCTCATATTCCAACAAGTCAATGGAGTCTATATGTGCTGTTTCGCTTTCAACCTTAACCAGCCAACCTTTTTCATAAGGGCTTTCGTTTAAAATTTCGGGATTATCAACAACTGCTTCATTTATGTCTACAATTTTACCCGAAATCGGCATGTAAATTTCAGATGCGGCTTTAACAGATTCAATCGTTGCAAAAACTTCACCTTTTACAAATTCCGCTCCGATATCCGGCAATTCAAGAAAAACTATATCACCTAATTGCTCTATCGCGTAATCAGTCAACCCGATAATATATTTCCCGTCTTTCTCAAGCAGATACTCATGTGATTTGCTGCATAAAATTCCTTCTGTTAAACTCATACCTATTATTCTCCTATTTCTGTGTTTCTTTATTCTTTTTTTGTACAAATGGTTTTTTGACTATTTCAGCTTTGTAAAGTTTTTCTCTTATTTTAACTTGAACTATACTACCAAGGCAAATTTCTTTAATATTTTTAACATATCCGAGTGCAATGTTTTCGTTCAAAACCGGAGAAACCCCGCCGCTGCTGATAATACCTACTTTTTTATTATTGTAAAATATTTCATATTCGTGTCTCGGAATAGCCCGTTCAAGCATTTTTAAAGCCACCAATTTTTTTTCTCCGCCGTTTTCCAACTGTTTTTTAATAACTTCTTTTCCATTATAATCCGCCGTTTTGTCCTTTGAAACCGACCAAGCAAGCCCTGCCTCAATCGGAGTTGTTATTTCATCCATGTCGTTACCGTAAAGATGTAAAGCGGCTTCGAGCCTGAGAGTATCTCTTGCACCGAGTCCGATTGGTTTTAGGTTAAATTCTTTTCCCGCTTCGATTATGTAATTCCATAATAATTCAGAAAATTCGTTTTTTACAAGAATTTCAAACCCATCTTCGCCTGTGTAGCCGGTTCTTGAAACAAAAAGGTTTATATTAAAAATTTCAGCTCTTTTAATCGAAAAAAATTCCGGTTGATTTTCTTTTTTCAATCCCATTTTATCCATTAAGTCCAGAGCCCTTGGACCTTGTAAAGCCAAAAGCGAGTAATTATGGGATTGGTTATCAATCTTAACATCAAACCCGAGCGAATTTCTAACCATCCAGTTCAAATCTTCATCAATTCTTGAAGCGTTAACAATTAATAAATACTTTTCATCCTCGATTTTGTAAATAATTAAATCATCAATAATTCCACCCTGTTTATTTAGTAATTGGCAGTAGACTGCTTTTGAGGTTATCAGTTTGGATATTTCTTGAGGAACAAGTTTGTTTAAAAAAGCCAAACTATCATTGCCATATACGTAAACTTCACCCATGTGCGAAACATCAAAAAGTCCAACATTTTCTCTAACTGTTGTATGTTCATCAATAATAGAAGAATATGAAACAGGCATCATCCAACCGGCAAATTCAATCATTCTTGCCCCGAGTTTTACCTGCTCGTCATGTAAAAATGTTTTTTTCGTCATAATCTCTCATTTCTAAAGTAGTTACTATTAAATTTTTATCCTAAACTTTTACGGTGTCAATAGCAAATTAATATTTTTTGTAAATTTATTGTACTTTATTAAAAAAAATGCTATTATATAAACTAACAATCACTGGAGGAAAAGATAATTAATGCTGACACAATTTAATATAAATAGTTTCCTTATAAAAGCCATTTCCATAGGCGCTTCTGATGTGCATTTAAGAGTGGATGAACGACCTATTGTAAGAAAAGACGGAAAAATAATTAAAATTGACATGCCTAAATTAACTGAAGAGGACATTGCCAATATTGTAAACATCATAACGCCCAAAACCGTCAAAACCAAAGCCAATTCAGCATTTGATTTAGATTTCTCTTATGAAATAAAAGATGTTTCAAGATTTAGGGTAAACTTAAGTCAACAACTCGGCAAAAGCGCACTTGTTATAAGAAATATACCTTTTGTTATAAAAGGTATTGAAGACTTAAATTTACCGCTGTCTATTGAACAATTCACGCGTCTAAATAATGGAATAGTATTAATTACAGGACCCACAGGAAGCGGTAAGTCAACGACATTAGCATCCTTAGTCAATTATATTAATATTAATTATCCTAAACACATTATAACAATAGAAGATCCGATAGAATTTATATTTACAAGCAAAAAATCTATTATATCTCAACGTCAAGTTGAAATTGATACCCCATCTTTTCCTGACGGAGTAAAATATGCGATGCGTCAGGATCCCGATGTAATCTTAATCGGAGAAATAAGAGATAGAGACACCATTGTAAGTGCCCTAAAAGCATCAGAGACAGGTCATTTAGTTTTTGCGACCTTACACACAAACGATGCAATTCAAACAATAAACAGAATTGTTAATATGTTTGATCCTCAAGATAGGCAACATATAAGAAGTCAACTGGCTTCTACGTTACGAGGTACAATTTCTCAAAAATTAGTTACAGGTAAAGCAGGTACCGGAAGACATCCGGCATGTGAAATTCTTGTTGCCACCCCTACAATCAAAGATTTTATTATTAAAAATGAACTTGAACAAATTTATACCCTAGTCGGGAAAGGTTCGTTTAATGAAATGCTAACAATGAATATGTCTTTATTTAAGCTGTTCAAAGACGATATTATCAGCGAGGAGGAAGCACTAAAGCACTCAGATAACAAAAATGAGCTCAAGCAGATGTTAAGAGGGGTTTTCCACGGCACAAGTAATCAAAAAGGTGTAACAAATGAATAATTTTATGACCGATGCTATAAATCTAAAATCTTATAATTTGAGCGAATCTGATAAAATTATTGTTATGTATTCTAAAGATAGGGGACTTATGAAAGGTGTTGCTAAAGGCTGTAAGAAGCCGAAAAGCAAGTTGGGCGCGCGCATGGATTTGCTCGTTGCAAATAGACTTATGCTCTATAAAGGCAAAAATCTAGATACAATTTGTGAAGCAAAAGCTCTCAATACTTTTAAAAACACCCGCCAGGATATGGATAAAATATTTTATTCAATGTATATTTCAGAAGTCGTACATAACTTTGGGATTGAAGACGACCCTTGTTCTGTTGAAATTTATGATTTATTATACAAAGCGTTGGAAAGAACGGCAGATGCAAAGGATAAAAAAGAACTTTTATTAGCGGTTATTAAATTTCAGCTCAAAATAATGCAAATCGCCGGATTTGGAGTGGAATTGGACACTTGCCTTTGTTGCAGAGAACAAATTTTGGCAGAAAATATGTATTTTTCATCCAAAATGGGCGGGGTAATCTGCGAAGGATGTAATAAGCATTTGGCTGTTAAAACAAAATTACACCCAAAATTGAGAGATTTTTTACTTGCAATGTTGCAATTTGACTTTAACTACGAAAGCGATTATGACAAAAAAGCAACGGAAAAAGTTTGCTCAGTTTGTTGTGATCTCTTAAAAGAGTACGTTCAAACGCACTGCACCAAAAAGTTTAAAAGCACCGACATTATTCAGGATGCTTGTTATTCGGCGTCTTTTAGTTAAGTTAAACGCATAACTGATTTCATATTGCCGGGTTGAGTTGGCAAACCCAATCTACTTTCTAAATTCAAGTCAGGCTTTGATTGCAACTAAAGATTTTAGCAAGCCAATTTCAGGACCAAACGCTCGTGGGCATTGTGAATTTGGTATATCTCTTCGTGTATAATATGCTTCGCTGCTGAGATTGTGCCGTTAAATTCCGCTCTAAGTACCGACAATATTGCATAAGACAGGCATACAAACCCAATGTGATTTTG
>CAISJE010000141.1 GCA_903885635.1 uncultured bacterium | reverse complement strand
GTTAAATAGGTTTCCTCTAAAGTGTGTGTTTTTCTGTAATCTATTACCTTTTTTCTCAAGTCCAAAGAATATGCCATAATTTCACCTCCGCTATTATTATACCATATTTCATTGTTGTTGTCAACTTAAATTACTATAACATAAAAAAGGAGAAAATCATGCTAAACAAAATAGGTTCTACCCCCCCCCCCCCCAACAACAAGCACGACTAAAACGCAACGGCAACACTTCCTTTGGGAGTGTAAAGCTTGAAGTGCCAAAAGATAATGCAAATTATAGACTTGCATTGAATAATATTGAGGGAATTCTAAAAAATCACTTCCCAAAATATACTGACATAGACTTTTTCACTGGAAAAACCCATAATATTTTAGAAATAGCAAATGGAACAAAATTTGACCAGAATGTACTCCCAGGCCAAAAAGTGATTCCACTTGAAATTGATACTTCAAAGGATTCCCTTGTACAAAACGCACTTAAAATAGCTGGTTTTACTGCTTGGATATAAAAAAAATCTTATAACAACAAAAAATCCTCATCTATCTTAGCAAGCGATGAGGTTTTTTATTGTTTATGTTGTCGGGCAATTCAACCCTACTTTTCACATTTTGCTTTTTACTTTATTACCCTTTGATTTGGTTCATGACCTCATCAGCGAAATTTTCACAACGCTTTTCGATGCCTTCACCAAGTACGTATCTGTCAAATTTAATAATTGACAATTTGCCCTCAACGTAAGCTTTTACTGTTTGAGAAGGGTCTTTTACGAACGCTTGTTCTAACAAACATCTTTGAGCAAGAATTTTGTTAAGTCTGCCTTCGACAATTTTTTCTCTAATCGCTTCAGGTTTGCTTTGTAAGTCTTCTTTACCCATTTCAATTCTTTTTTCTTCGTCCCTTACTTCTTGAGGAACATCTTCGCTTGAAAGAAATTCAGGAGCGGATGAAGCGATGTGTAAGCAAACGTCTTTCCCTACAGTTTCATCAGCTTTGTCAGAAACTAACATAACGCCGATTTTGCCGTTGTGGATGTAGGTTGAAAGGTTGCCTTCATATTTTACAAATCGTCTTACAGTGATTTTTTCACCGATTGTAGCGATTTTTTCTTTAATAATTTCTTCAACTGTTTTACCAAGTTCAGGGCAAGTAGTCGCCAACAATTCTTCAACAGTATTGGCACTTCCTTCGGCAATTCCCTTAGCCAAGCTTTGCGTAAGCTCTTTAAATTCTTCGTTTTTAGCAACAAAATCAGTTTCGCAGTTAACCTCAACCATAGCACCTTTATTACCGTTGATATAAGAAGCTATAAGCCCCTCTGCCGCAATTCTGCCCATTTTCTTCTCTGCGGAAGAAATCCCTTTTTGTCTAAGCACTTCCATCGCTTTTTCCATATCACCATCGGACTCAACAAGTGCTTTTTTGCAATCCATCATGCCTGCACCTGATTTTTCACGAAGTTCTTTTACCATTTGAGCTGTTATTTCCATGTTTTTAAGTTCCTTTCATTATATTTAAGTAAAAAGCAAAACGTAAAAAGTAAAATGTAAGTCTATCACTTTTTGCTTTTTGCCTTTTGCTTTTTACTTTGTTACGCTTCTATTGTTGTTTCTTCAACAGTTTCAACCACTACTTCTTCAACGATAACTTCCTCAGTTACGCCTGCATCTTTAGCCGAAATTTTTTCGATTTTGACGGTTTCAACAGCTTTATTTTCTCTGAGTTGTTTACCTTCCAAAACAGCATCTGCCAGTTTTGAAGAAATCAACTTAACTGAACGAATAGCATCATCGTTCCCCGGAATTAGATATTCAATATTATCAGGGTTAGCGTTTGTATCAGCCAAGCAAATTACAGGGATATTCAATTTAGTAGCTTCCTGAATTGCGATTAATTCTTTTTGTTGGTCAACAACAAAAAGCAAATCAGGTAATCCTCTCATCTCTTTAATCCCGCCTAAAGTTTTGCTCAATTTAGACAATTGGCGTTGAAGTTGAGCAACTTCTTTTTTAGGCAATTTTTCGATATGACCGCTTGCCATAAAGTCTTCAAGCTCTCTGAGCTTGCTGACACGAGAACGGATTGTTTCAAAGTTTGTTAACAATCCACCGAGCCATCTTCTGTTGATATAATAAGCACCTGCTCTTTGTGCTTCTTCCGCAACCACTTCTGAGGCTTGTTTTTTTGTTCCGACAAAAAGAATATTTTTGTTACGAGCTGAATAATCTCTTACAACATCATAAGCTTTATCAAGCAAATCGGTTGTTTTTCTTAAATCTAATACGTAAATCCCGTTTCTTGAGCCATAAATATATGGTCTCATTTTAGGGTTCCAACGTTGTGTTTGGTGACCAAAGTGTACACCTGCTTCTAAAAGTTCAATCATTGACGCTACCGACATCGGTTTTCTCCTTATAAATTTTATGTAATATCCGATTACACTGTCCCATTTTTCCTTTAATTTCGGGAAAACTAGGGCAAAACCTATCAGACTGGTGTAACCTCTTTTATTAATTTTACTACAAATAAAAAAAATTAACAAATTACTTATTTAGTTTTGTAAATTATCAATTACATGCAATAATATTAATTATGAACGAAAAAATTGTTATAAAGGGAGCAAAAGAGCATAATTTAAAGAATGTTTCGATTGAACTGCCGAAGAATGAGTTAATTGTTTTTACGGGAGTTTCAGGGTCGGGAAAAAGCTCGCTTGCGTTTGATACGATTTTTGCTGAAGGGCAAAGGCGTTATGTCGAAAGCCTTTCTACCTACGCGCGCCAATTTTTGGGACAGATGGACAAACCAAATGTTGAATATATCGACGGACTTTCGCCTGCGATTTCTATCGACCAAAAATCGACAAACAACAATCCTCGTTCAACTGTAGGAACGGTTACGGAAATTTATGATTATCTAAGGTTGCTTTACGCACGTATCGGAACTCCATATTGTCCTCAATGCGGGGATGAAATTAAGCCTCAAACAATCGATGAAATTGTAGACAGAATTATGCACCTCCCAGAAGGTAGTAAAATTCAGATTTTGGCCCCGATTGCACGTGGTAAAAAAGGCGAATTTATCTCAACTTTTGAAGAACTTCGCCAAGAAGGGTTTGTGAGGGTAAAAGTTAACGGCGAAATTTATAACCTTGATGAAGATGAAATAAAATTAAATAAAACGCAAAAACATACAATCCACGTGGTTGTTGATAGAATTGTCGTAAAAGAAAGCGCAAAATCACGGATTGCCGACAGCGTACAAATTGCGCTGAAAAAAGCGGACGGGATGATGATTGTTGACAATGAGGGCGAGGAAATAATTTTTAGCGAAAAACTTTCCTGCGCAAAATGTAATTTAAGTTTTGAAGAACTTGCGCCGAGAATCTTTAGTTTTAACAGCCCCTACGGGGCGTGCGAACGCTGTTCAGGACTTGGTTCAGACAATGTTGTTGACCCGAATCTTGTTATTCCCGACCGAAAAAAATCACTGGCAGACGGGGCGATTTATCCTTGGGCAAAGACAAGTAACCAGTATTACACCGATTTAATCAATTCGGTTTGCGACTTTTACAACATAGACAAACAAAAACCGTTTGAAGAATTGCCTGAAAACGAGCAGAATATAATCCTATACGGCTCTGAAAACGATTTAATAAAAATAAGAGTAAAAGATTTCATGACAAGACGTTATGAAACCCAATACACAAAATTTCCGGGAGTAATCCCGTATTTAGGGAAAAAATATCAAGAAACACTTGGGTCCGAATACTGGAACGGTGAGCTGCAAAAATATATCGTGACAACACCTTGTGAAAGTTGTGGCGGTGCTAGGTTAAAACCGTTCCCTCTTGCGGTTAAAATCAAGGGTAAAAATATATACGAATTTACAAGTATGCCTATTGACGAGGCGTTTGAGTTTATTTCTGAGTTATTCTTGGAGCTGAGCGATTATCAAATACAGATTGCGAAACAGATTTTAGACGAAATTCGTGCCAGACTAAAATTTTTGCTTGATGTCGGGCTGAATTACCTCACGCTTGCGCGTATGGCGGGAACTTTGTCGGGTGGTGAGGCGCAAAGAATAAGGCTTGCGACTCAAATCGGAAGCGGACTGTCGGGCGTGTTATACGTTTTAGATGAACCTTCAATCGGCCTACATCAACGCGATAATGAGCGCTTAATCCAGACACTTATAAAGCTCAGAAACCTTGGTAATACCCTTATTGTGGTTGAACACGACGAAGAAACAATAAGAAATGCGGATTATATTGTGGATATTGGCCCGCAAGCGGGCCTGAACGGCGGTGAAATCGTTGCTCAGGGTAGCATTGACGACATAATGAATTGTGAAAACTCAATTACAGGTAAGTATTTGAAAGGTGAAAAATTTATCCCTGTTCCGAATGAAATTCGTGAAGGAAACGGCGAATTTTTACAGGTAAGGAATGCCCATTTGAATAATTTAAAAAATATTGATATTGATATTCCGATGGGTAAAATTTGTGTGCTTACAGGTGTTTCAGGTTCTGGCAAGTCAACATTGATGCAGGATTTAATATATGAGTATGCCTTACATAAAGTTCGCCGTAACAAGCCGAAACCGCAAGGGGTTGACGAGATTTTGGGGTTTGAAAATGTCGATAAAATAATCGACATTGACCAATCACCAATCGGCAGAACTCCGCGTTCAAACCCTGCGACTTACACGGACGTGTTTACGCATATTCGTGATTTATTTTCGCGTACAAACGAGGCGAAAGTCCGCGGATACAAGCCGGGGCGATTTAGTTTTAACGTAAAAGGTGGACGGTGTGAAGCGTGCAAGGGCGACGGCGTTTTGAAAATCGAGATGAATTTTTTGTCCGATGTTTATGTAAAATGCGATGTTTGCAAAGGAAAACGCTATAACAGAGAAACTTTGGAGGTCAAATACAAAGGGAAAACTATTTCTGACGTGCTTGATATGAGCGTAAAAGAATCGTTGGAATTTTTTGAAGCTATTCCCGCAATTAAAAATAAATTACAAACTTTGAACGATGTCGGCTTGGATTACATAAAACTGGGACAAAGTGCGACAACTCTTTCAGGTGGAGAGGCACAGCGGATTAAGCTTGCGTCTGAGTTGAACAAACGCGCTACAGGAAAGACTCTGTATTTGCTTGATGAACCATCCGTCGGGCTTCATTGGGCGGATTTGGATAAATTGATTAAAATTTTGCAACAGCTTGCTGACAGTGGCAATACGATTTTGATAATCGAACATAATTTGGATTTAATTAAAATTGCCGATTATATAATCGATTTGGGACCCGAAGGCGGCAACGCCGGCGGTGAAATCGTTGCGACAGGAACCCCGAAAGAAGTCAGCAAAAATCCAAATTCGCATACGGGGACATATTTGAAAGAAGTTTTTGATAAGATTTAATCCGCCTAATCCGTTGCAAAAAAGACTTCAGGCTCGGCAGGGAAAATTATTGCGATGAGGTATGTCCATACTAACATCATATAAACCTGTATAATCGGCATAATGACGATTAGGTAAGATTTCATAATTGATTGATTGATAAGACTGGATATTATGGCAGTTCCAAAATATATTGCAAAAATTTGTAAATATCTTTTGGGGTTGTAAGAAATAAGCTTTATTGCTTTGTCAAATTGGAAATAGGAAGTAATACCGTAATTCGAATAGAATATTGAGTGGAGTGCTAAAGCCAAATAAGTAAGTCCAAGTCCGGCTATTACCGCAGCAATAGCCATTAAAACAGAAATTATAGGAAGCATTTTAAATATTCCTGCAATAATACCCCCTAAAAGACCTACACCTAAAAAGGCAAACATTAATAAAAGAATCGCAGCTACATATTTTAATCCTAATTTCAAAAATTGACCAAAATCGTCTTCCCATTTTGGCAATAAACTATCGTAGGATGAATCTTCGTTTGAATAAATAATATTATTAGCACATTTTATCGAATATCCTGACAATGTTAAAAAAAATATTATGGTAACGACTATTAAAACAACAGCAAGAGCTATAATAAATCCTATCGATGAGTTGGCTGGCGTTTTAATCATTGTTGATAGCTGAGGTAATATGCCTTGGAGAATGTAAGGCGGGGACATAAACATCAACATGACAAATAATTTATATTTCCAATCACTATCTTTAAACATATAGGTAAACGCATTTGAAATCGATTTTTCCATAATCCCACCTTTTCCAACTTGTACATAACACCTTTTTATAATACATATTTGTTCGCTATTTGTCAATGAAACCCTAAACGTGCAAATCTCTTTTTCCGTCCTTGATAGCTTGGATTTGTTTTTCTGCAATATTTTTCATTTTTTCGTCTTTTATCTCAGCAAGGTGTTTTGCAATAGCTTTTTCGCCGATTGCCTTAACCTCCTCACTACCGTAATCTTCAATATATTCTTTAAAAGTAGAAAGTGCGTTCGGTTGGCAATATTGGTGAATATGTCCGGATTTAGCGTGTTCCATAAATTTTTTGCCGACTCTGCCGACTCGATAACAGCTTGTGCAGAAACTTGGTAAAAATCCGTTTTCGCACAGTTCAACAACCATCTCTTGCAAACTTCTCATATCGCCTGATTCAAACTGTTTTGTAGCTTCTTTATGAACAGCATACCCGCCCGGATTTGTTTCAGACGCCGCACTGATTTGAGATATTCCAAGCTCCATTATTTCTCTTCGCATTTGAGGAGTTTCTCTTGTGGAAAGCACCAATCCCGTATAAGGAACCGCTAATCTGATTATCGCAACAATTTTTTTGAACTCCTTATCGCTCATTTGTGTCGGAGCAAAATCCACGCCCTCGGCAGGTTCAATCCTCGGGACTGAAATTGTGTGAGGTCCTACGCCACAGACTTTATCCATATGCTCGGCATGCATCAAGGTCGCAAGAGTTTCAAATTTATAATCCGTAAGCCCAAACAAAGGACCTATTCCCAAATCATTAATCCCCGCTTCAATCGCCCTATCCATGGCTTCAAGACGCCATTCATAATTGGATTTTTTACCGGTAGGATGCACTTCTTTATACGTTTCTTTTTTGTATGTTTCTTGGAATAGCTGATAAGTCCCTATCCCAAAAGTGTTTAATCGTTTGAAATCATCAACACTCAAAGGCGCAATATTAAGGTTTATTCTTCGAATTTCACCGTTTAATTCTTTTGTTTTATAAATCCTTTCCATTATTTCTTCAAGATAATCAAGCCCGGTAGCATGATAGTCTTCGCCGGTAAGCAATATTATTCTTTTATGCCCCATACGCATAACCGCTTTTGCTTCTTCTACAACCTCTGCAGGAGTAAGCACTCTTCTTTCAATACTTTTATTATCACATCTAAAAGCGCAGTAAACGCAGTTGTTTGTACAGACATTCGCGGCATACAAAGGTGCAAATAGCACAATTCTTTTTCCGTAAATTTTTTCTTTTATTATTTTCGCTGTTTTAAATAATTTTTCAAGTGTCTCGTCATCCTCAATATTAAGTAAGATTGCCGACTCCTCAATCGTAAGCCCTCGGGCTGACAACGCCTTATCTAAAATCTCGTTAATTTTTTCTTGAGACGCTGATTTGTTACAAATCAGGTCGTTAATTTTATCTTCGTCCATAAATGTGTTATTAATTTTACTCATTTTTTCTCTCATTCCCCATTTTTCAATCGTGTTTGTTTAAATTTCGGCTACAAGATAATTTTAGTCCTTAATTCATTCAAGTCAAGGGAACGTAACTAATCACCAGAAATTAACATTGTCATAAGTCAGGATTTAGCGAGCTTTTCACCTCTTCCTTGCGGAGAGGTCGACTTTCAGCACGAGCGGAAGCCCGCGAGTGTTAGAAAGTCGGGTGAGGGTTAATTGCAATCAGCG
>CAISJE010000140.1 GCA_903885635.1 uncultured bacterium | reverse complement strand
CGGTGAACGGTGAACGGCGGCAACAAGCCCGAAAAGTGAGAGGTGAGAGGTTTTGCGTCCTTGCGAGGAGGCTGTGTAAAAACTAATTTTCAAAAAGCTTACCGAGCTTTTCACCTCTCCTTTGCGGAGAGGTCGACTTTCAGCACGAGCGGAAGCCCGCGAACGCTAGAAAGTCGGGTGAGGGTTAATTGCAATCAGAGTAAGCTTTTTCACGTCATTGCGAGGCGAGGGAGTTGTGCGGAAAATGTTGGCTTTATTATTACTTTTTTGAAAGCGAATTGGTATTATATTAACATTTCATGGACTTTTAGCAAGGACCAATTTTTTCAGTTATAAAGACACAGGGCAATTTGCTTTGCAAATTGCCCTGTGTCTTTATTGGTGGTCGATCCAACTCCCTAAGCGAATGTTTTGAATGATTGTTCAATGTTCTTTTGTACAACTTTTTTTACTGACTCTAATTCAGTATCAAGTGCTTTTTGTTGAGTATCAAGGTCAGTCAATTTTAATTGAAGTTTTTTATCTTGAGATTCAATGATAGAAATCCTAGCATTTATATTATTCATCGTTTGGTCGTAAAGTGATTTTTGATAAACATATTCGTTATATGCATCTTCATAAGCTGCGTTATTGCCTGCATATCCAGTAGAAACAGTGTATGTTTTACCTCCGAAAGTTAGAGATGTAATTCTATTTGTATTGCTCCAAGTAACTGTTACACCGGTAAGATCTAAAGTGTCTGTGGTTTGAGCTGCACTGTTTATGTAATAAGCTTGAATAGATTCACCAACAGTTGATACAGCCGATTGTGCTTCGTTTACCAATGTAAGCGGATTATCAGGAATTGCTGCAAAGTTTTTAGCTGCAAAGTTGTCAAGATCTCCCTGAGTAACATATTTTACAGTCCCATCTGCGGCAGCATATGAATAAAGAGTAGGGTAGTTACCCGCGGCATCTTTGCTAAGACCGCCACCATCGCAGATTAATTTTTGAACGTTTAAGTCTGTTACTTGTGTTAGAGGAACTGCTGCACCGTTAACAGTTGCAGTGTATGACGCAACTCCAGCAGCATCTTTATTTTTCGTATAGATATTGTCTATAGTTGATTCTGCTCCTGCTGTACCCGTAGATACTTTTGTATAACTCAATGCATATGTTCCACCTGTTTCTGCTCTTAATGAATTTAGCAAAATATTAGCATTGGTTCCATTTATTGTTGTTGTATAAGATATTGTTGAATAATCACCCGAACTTGGAGGTGTTGGTACTTCTAAATCCAACAATTGTGTATTATACGCAGAGGATTGTGTAGCCAAAGATGTTCTTTCTTGGTTTATTTGTTGACCTTGGAACTCTACATCGGTTTTTCTTCCAGATAACATGCAATATCTCATTTGTGACGCGGACATACCCATAACTTTCGTGCCTCCGTTTTTTTTAGTACTTTTACCTTACTTCATCCCTATCGTCTGTTTTAATGATAAACTTTAATTTTTCAACTTTTTTTGTTAAGAATTTGTAACATGGTGAGTGAATGGTGAGAAGTGAAGCTGAGTAAAAAGGCAAAAGCAAGCAAGAGGTTCAAAACTGTTCAATCAAACCTACGTTCTTCCATCTGTTTTTCTTCAGTGAAAAAGTCAGTGTTCCTAAAGTTTTTGCCTTCTTTCTCCGTTGAGCTGAGGCGAAACGTGAGAAATGGCCTCACGGCTCGCCAATATTGTCCGATTGTTAACATAAATCATCAATAGTGAGAACTTCTTTTTTTACAAAAAAGAAGGTGTTTTTTTTAAATGTTTTTGTTAAAATAGAGATGGATGAGGTAATAAATGTTATTAGAATTTTTATTTTCAAAAATACACAGGGCAACCGTGACTGATGCAGATTTGAATTACGTAGGGTCAATTACGATTGACGAAAATTTAATGAATTCGGCAAAAATTCAAGAGTGGCAGAAGGTTGAGATATTAAATATCAACAACGGCGAACGGTTTCAAACTTATGTTATTAAGGGCAAAGCTGACTCGGGACAAATTTGTGTAAACGGTGCGGCAGCAAGAAAAGTACAAAAAGGCGACAAGATTATTATTGTTACTTACGCATATTTTGAATCTCAAGACACTAAGGAATTTAAACCCACTGTCGTCCTTGTGGACGATAATAATAAAATAATTTGCCCTTGTATCAATCGGAATTAAGTTGCGGAAGTAGGCGGAAGTAGAACATGCAATACGTACCATTACATCTTCATAGTGAGTATTCACTACTTGATGGGGCTATCAAACTAAAAGATTTGTGTGCATTCGCCAAGCAAAACGATATGCCTGCAGTTGCGGTTACTGACCATGGCGTTATGTACGGCGCGATTGATTTTTATAAAACAGCTAAAGAATCAGGCATAAAACCTCTTATCGGCTGTGAGTTTTACGTATATCAGGGGGAGTTATCGGAGAAAAATCAATCAAAAAATCTTCTTAACCACCTTGTTCTAATCGCAAAAGATAAACAAGGTTATGCAAATTTAGTCAAACTGGTTTCCATTGCTCATTGTGAAGGATTTTATTATAAACCGAGAGTTAATTTTGAGCTTATCAAAAAATATTCAGAGGGTTTAATTTGTCTTTCGGCTTGTGTACATGGCGAAGTTGCATACCTGATTTTACAAAAGGAGCTTCAGCATGCAAAAGAAACTGCTCAAAAATATAAAGAATTATTCAGAGATGATTATTATATCGAGCTTCAAGACCATGGGCTCGACAGTCAAAAACGCGCCAATCCTGATTTAATTAATATTGCAAAGGAATTGGATATTGAGCTTGTAATAACCAATGATTCTCATTATTTACGTAAAGAAGATGCCGATTCCCATGATACTTTGTTGTGTTTGCAGACAAATGCGCTTAAATCTGATGAGAATAGATTTCATTTCCCTAACAACGAATTTTACGTAAAAACGGTTTCTGAACTAAGAGATGCCTTCAAATGGATTGACAGCGAAACTTTTGAGAAAGCGATAAAAAACACTGTTGAAATAGCCGAAAAGTGCCATTTGATAATAGAAATGGGCAACAGCCCTCTTCCACACTATGATGTACCCAAAACTCATACGATGGAAAGTTATTTGGAGTTTAAGGTTAGAGAGGGGTTGAATAAACGATATAAAGAGATTACCCCTGAAATTGAGGCAAGAGTTAAATATGAACTTGGAATTATTGAGCAGATGGGATTTTCTGCATACTTTTTAATAACTTGGGATTTTATTCATTTTGCAAAACAGAGCGGAATTCCTGTCGGGCCCGGTAGAGGTTCTGCGGCAGGAAGTATTGTCGCTTATTCACTTGAAATTACTGATTTGGACCCGATACGGCACAACCTGTTATTCGAAAGATTTTTGAATCCTGAGAGAATAAGCATGCCCGACGTCGACATAGATTTTTGTATTGAACGGCGCTCCGAGGTAATCGAATACGTTGCGAAAAAATATGGTGCAGACAGAGTTTGCCAGATTGTAACTTTCGGAACTTTCGCCGCCAAGGCGGCGTTAAAAGGCGTTGCGAGGGTATTTAACATCCCTTTTGCAGATAGCAACAAGCTTTCTGCATGTATTCCGTCAAATCCGGGGGCGAAGATTGATGATGCCCTCGTAGAGGGCATGGAACTTAAAATTTTGTATGACAATGACCCTGAAATAAAAAAGCTTGTCGATATGGCAAAATCAATTGAGGGGATTAAAAATAATATCGGAATGCATGCGGCGGGAGTAATAATTTCTCACAAACCGCTTAATGAGATTGTTCCTGTTCAGCCTTCAAAAGAGGGGATTATTATCACTGAATATCCGATGGCGGATTTGGAGAAACTTGGGCTTTTAAAAATGGACTTTTTGGGGCTAAGAAACCTTACAATAATCAGCAAAACCATAAAATTAATCAAAAAACGCCACGATATAGATATTGACATCAATAATATTACGCTTGATGACAAAAAAACTTATAAAATGCTTACCAAAGGTGAAACTGCTGGGGTTTTTCAGCTTGAATCGTCGGGCATGAAAAAACTTGTTCGGGATTTAAAGCCGAGTGTATTTGAAGATTTGGGTGCGTTAGTTGCGTTATTCAGACCGGGACCGTTGGAATCGGGCATGGTTGTTGATTTTGTTGAGCGAAAACACGGCAGACAAAAAATTACCTACGCGCATCCTTTATTAGAGCCTATTTTAAAAGACACTTACGGAACGATTGTTTATCAAGAGCAGATTATGCAGATTTTCCAAACGCTTGCGGGATACTCGCTCGGTCAGGCAGACATGGTTCGCCGTATGATGGGAAAAAAGAAGCTTGATGAGATGGCAAAACAGAAAGGTTTGTTCATCGACGGTGCGGGTAAAAACGGCATGAACGAGGTAACTGCGACTGAACTTTTTGAACAGATTGAAAAATTCGCAGAATACTGTTTTAACCGTTCTCATTCGGCAGCTTATGCGCTTGTTGCCTATCAAACTGCTTATTTAAAAACTCATTACACAGTTGAATATTTGTCCGCATTGCTTTCCAGTGTTGCTAACGACCAAGAAAAAACCCAAGCTTATATTGAAGAAGCTTTAAAGCATGGGATTAACGTTTTACCACCTGATATCAATAAATCTTATTCAGAATTTACTCCCGATGAAAAAAATATCAGATTTGGGCTTGCATCGGTTAAGCAGGTCGGCGAAGTGGTTGTAGAGGCTATTATCAGCGAACGTGAGGCAGGCGAAGAATTTGAATCTATTTATGATTTTTGTAAAAGGGTGGATTCTAAATGTTCCAATAAAAGGGTTATGGAGGGGTTGATTAAGGCAGGTGCGTTTTCAAATATCGAAAAAAGTAGAAAACAGTTGCTTGAAAACATCGAATACATTGTTTCGACTGCAAATAAAGAGACTCAGGCGAGGGATTTGGGGCAATGCAGCCTTTTTGACGGTGCGGAATGTGAAGCTCCACAATTTACACTCGCAGGAACTGATGAGGAATTTGATGACAAACAAATCCAGTCTTTTGAAAAAGAATTTTTAGGTTTTTACGTCACAAGCCATCCGCTATCAAGCATTAGAGATAAATTGCCGTTTTTGATGACACATAAAATCTCTGATATAGTTGAAGTTCCAACCGATAAAATGGTTACAATTTGCGGGCTTATCACGTCTGTTAAACAAATTCCGACAAAAAAAGACCCGTCAAAATTCATCAAATTCATTACGATTGAGGATTTGAGCGGAAAAATCGAGGTGGTGTGTTTCAGTAAAAAACAGATTGAATACGATGCTTTTTTACAACCGGAACAAAAGGTTATAATTTCCGGTAAGGTTTCTCGCAGAGACGAAGAAAGCGTAAGCTTGCTTCTTGAAAGCGCAAAGCCTGTTGAAAATTCCAATATATTTACGCTTGAACTTTTGGAGGAAATTTCTTACGAGGAACTGGTTGCCTTAAAAGACATTTTGTTCAAATATAATGGTTCTGACCCTGTTATAATAAAGGTTTCATCAGGTGATGATGATGTAAAAATCATTTCTTCCTCGATTTTTTGGGTAAATTCATCGAACGATTTGGTAAGTACTATTAAAAAACATTTCCCTCAAAAAGTGGGTGTGTCTGTAAAGTCATTGGACAATTGATGGGATGAGAAGTAAGAGGTATTGAATAATCTCTTTCTTTTATATAGCCTTTATAATGTCCTTTTAAATCAAATACTATCAAAGTTTCACCTTTTTTAACTATATAACCTTTTGGTTTATTTTTTGTTGAATAAAAAATAAGAGCTTTTGGATTATTAAGTGAATTGTTGTAATTATGCGGTGAGTTGTCAAAATTGTAATTTGCCGAAAAGTAACTATCATTTACTTCTAAAGCTAAAGTCTTTGTCGCCAAAAAGATTAATATTAAAATAATTAGACTTTTTTTCATAATTAAACTCCTTATTTTAAACTAATATATTGGTTATTAAACCATGATAGTGGGTGGATAATCAATATATTAGTCATTAAACTTAATATATGAATAAAAATACTAACATAATGCTCAAATTGGGCAATAAAATAAGAATTGAACGTAAAAAACTCAAGCTTTCGCAAGAAAAATTGGCTGAACTTGCAGATTTAAACAAAAACTTTATTGGCATGATTGAACGCGGAGAAACAAATGTAACCGTTAAAAATCTCGAAAATATAGCGATTGCTCTTGGAATAGACATTAAAAATTTATTCAATTTTACATTATAGTTATTGCACCGTCATAAAGTTTCCTACGCAAAGAATTTAAAAAATATCGCCATGGCACTGCCTAAGATTACGCAATAGTAACCGAAAAATGCGAGTGAAAATTTTGCCACAAATTGCAGAAAATATTTTATGCAAAAGTACCCGACAATCCCCGAAATTATAGTACCGATAACAATCGCAGTCCAATTGTAGGTCATAGCCTCTTTTACATTGATTTCCAAAAGCGGATATACCATTGAAGTCCCCAAAATAATCGGAATACTCAATAAAAACGAGTATTTAGCACAAGTTACTCTGTCAAGCCCCGAAAAAAGCCCCGTTGCCATTGTCCAACCCGAACGAGAAAACCCCGGAAATGCTGCAATCCCTTGCGCTATCCCGATTAAAATTGCACTTTTTAAGCTCACCTTATCCGTTTTTGCTTTGTATTTTTTTGAAATATATTCGCTCAAAAACAACACAAACCCGGTTCCCACAAGTAAACATCCGGTAATCGCAGGAGAATAAACCAATTTTTCAGCAACATCTTTTAATGGAAACGCCACAAGAATGGTAAAAAATGTGCCTAAAATTATATACAAACCTAATTTTGCATCTTTATCAGAAAAATCGCGGGTCTTTAGTGAATTAATCAACGCTTTGGCAATATCTGAAACCTCTTTTCTAAAGAAAATCAAGACTGCCACAAGAGTTCCCAAGTGAAGCATAATATCAAAAAATATTTCCTCATTCGACTGCATAATATTTATAGCACCGGTAAAATATTTGTATAAACTTGAGGTGAAAACCAGATGTGCCGAGCTTGAAACAGGCAAAAATTCGCTCAACCCCTGCACTATTCCCATTAATATCGATTGTATTATGTTCATTATCTCTTTCCTTTTTCTAGCTTTTATCTTTGAGTTCCCTCCCGCCCTTGAGGGAAGGGGTGAATTTCAAAACGAGGTACGAGTTTTAGAAATTCAGGGTGGGGGGTATATTTATTGCTATTCGCTGTAAGACGCACAAGACGTAGGAGTTTCCCACACAGAAACCTTGCTAGTGATTGCTATTCTTTCTTTCATTTTTCCATAAATATATTTCGCCAAGATCTCGCTGCTTGGGCTTATACCTTTAAATTCGGGCAATTCGTTTATATCCTCGTGATCCAAATAATCTAAAGCCGATTTGAGTTCTTTTTTTAAGATTTTATAATCTATTAAAATATTACTTTTATCTAAGGTTTCACCTCTTACAAAAACTTCCACAAGCCAGTTGTGACCGTGTTGGTTTTCACATGCACCATCGTAATTCAATAGATGATGTGCCGCTGAAAAATACATTTGGGTTTTGAGTTCAAATTGTCCTGCCACTTTTTAATTTCCTCTTTTTCTTTCATAAAGTTTTTTGTCGGTGGGTTAGGAAACCCACCCTACTTTAACGCCCTCAGTCTTTTTGCCGCCGTTCACCGTCCACCGTTTACCCGTCGCCCTCTCACCATTCACGTTCCGCATCTGACTTTCGCAGGTGTTTCAAGAAGCGTTCTCAAGTCGTGCGACTGACTTTTTAAAACCAACTCACAAAGCTCTCTAACCGCACCCTTACCGCCCGCTTTTGATGTAACAAATCGGGAAACTTCTTTAACTTCATCAACCGCATTTGCAGGAGCACAGGCAAGCCCTACTTTTTCCAAAACACAAATATCGGGCAAATCATCGCCCATATAAGAGATTTCATCGTAAGAAAGCCCATATTTTTCTCTAATTTCTTCAAATGCATCAATTTTATTTTTAACGCCCATTTTAAGTTCGGTAATCCCCAAAATTTTAGCTCTATGTGCGACTGTTCCGTTGTTTCTTTTGGTAATAATCGCAGGGATAATTCCTGCTTTATGTAAGAGTTCTATACCCTGACCGTCGTGCACGTTAAACATTTTGTACTCAATACCGTTTTCATCAAAAATCAAAGAGCCGCTTGTCATAACCCCATCAACATCAAACGCCATAAGCTTTATCTTGCTTGCGATTGCTTTTAATTCCAAATCACTCACGCAACCCCCGCTTTCAACAAATCATGTATATGCAAGACCCCGACAGGTTTTTTATTTTCATCTGCGATAGCCAGCGCCGTAATTGAATATTTTTCCATCAAATGCAATGCTTTTGCAGCCAATTCATTTGGCGAAATTGTTTTTGGATTCACTGTCATCGTATCTTTTACTTTTAAATCTTTTACATTGTGGTACTTGATAAGACTTCTTCTAATATCCCCATCGGTTAAGACTCCAGTCATTAAGCCGTTTTTGTCCGTTATAATCGCAAGCCCCAATTTTTTTTGTGAGATTAATTCGATAACATCCGTAAAATTATCGTCTTCAAGCGCCAACGGTAATTTGTCGTCTTTCATCATCAATTCTGATACCGAATACAAAAACCCTTTACCAAGCGAGCCTGACGGATGAAATACTAAAAAATCTGCCTCGGAAAACCCTCTTTTTTCAAGCAAACAAACCGCCAAAGCATCCCCCATTGCGAGTGTTGCAGTTGTGCTTGCTGTGGGTGCTTTATTTAAAGGACAAGCTTCTTTTTCTACCGAGATATCAAGAAAAACTTCGCTCGTTCTTGATAGAGTTGAATTTATGCCGCCTGTTAATGCTATCATCGGCACGCCAAATCTTTTTATTAACGGCAGGAGGTTCAAAAGTTCTTTGGTTTCACCGCTGTTTGAGATTGCAATAATCACGTCATCTCTTGTAATAATCCCCGAATCGCCGTGCGTGCTTTCCGCAGGATGTAGAAAATAGGACGGAGTGCCTGTCGAAGATAAGGTTGCGGCTATTTTTTTACCGATAAGCCCTGATTTACCCATGCCCGTAACAATTACACGCCCTTTGCAGGCGTACAAAACATCAATCGCCCTGTCAAAGTTTTCGTTTATGCTGTTTTTGAGCCTTAAAATCGAATTTGCCTCGATCTCCAAAACTTCTTTTGCCAAATCTTGTATAGTCATGGTATGCATTTCTTCTCCATTCTTCACCTTAATTAT
This sequence comes from uncultured bacterium, assembly GCA_903885635.1. Taxonomy (GTDB): domain Bacteria; phylum Cyanobacteriota; class Vampirovibrionia; order Gastranaerophilales; family Gastranaerophilaceae; genus CAIPUE01. Next base: position 16,711 of record CAISJE010000140.1, on the reverse strand, counting down.
ACAACAAAAAAACATGCAGACGCGTAACATCAATCAAAAAATGTGGTGCGGTTAAATCCGCACCCTACGGACTAAAACCTCTCTCGCCGTTACGTCATTGTAATGACGCGAAAACCAAGGCACAGTCAATTAAGACTCGATTCCACTCGAAAATTAAGAAGTTTCAACTGCAATGGTTTAATTAGAGCCTTTATGGTCTCTATATTCTGTTTATAGAAGTCTCTTTTAAGGGCTTTTACTGCTTTCAGTTTTAGGTATTTTAGGCCGCCTGAGTCTGAGAAATTGCCGCCTTGTTGTGTAATAATTAGCTTGTATATAACTTGAGGTGTTGAGTGCCTCTTTGCAGCTGCCAGATATATTCCCACTACTTCTCTTACTGCTAAGTCTTTAGCGTTTAAGCTACGTTGAAATTGAACATTTGTAAGGTTCGGTGACGATTGATTGATTGATTGATTGATTGATTGATTGATTGATTGTAATTTCATTTGAAGTTTCCTTTTGTTTTCGTGTGTAAATTTTCCTCTGATTATTAAAACCTTGTGAAAAAAAATTTTGCTAGTCTCTTAACAATTATTTACAAGCCTCATACAAAAGTATGAATTACCTTTAAAAAATTCAAAAACTCCATTTCGATTGCCGATTGTAAATATGTAAAGACAAAGGGAAGAAAAAATATAATGCAACAGGTAATTTCAAACAAAGAATTTTCGATTAAAGAAACGTTTAAAGATGCAATAACACTGGTTGAAACAATAAAAAACTATATCCACGAACATGATTGTCCTGACTTATCCATGGATATTTCATATTTGAATATAATTGATGCGAGCAGAGTTACAGTTTTATGCTCGACCTATCATTGGTCCAAATACCCCGACGGCAAAATAAGTTGGTTAATAAATTCTGAGGATATTAAAGATATTGTAAAACCTTTAAATCTTGGGAATATTAATTTGATTACTGTTCGATAAATATATTAAAGTTTATTTTTGAAGGCTCAATATAAATCTCAGAACCTCTTATCAAAATAAAAATATTTGCTAGAATAACCTGCTTAAAACCATTTGCGGTTTCAGAATTTCCATTAATCCTTATAGGGTAATTTATCGTAATTTTTTTACCGTCAATATTTTTTAGAACAAATTTTTCAATTTTAATCTCCGCATTATCTCCGCCCCAGCCGTTGTTATGCACAAAATCAACAGTCCCAACCACTTTTGTTCCTTGTTTTATATATAATTTATCATTAATGTAAACATCGTTTAAGGTTTGAAAATCAATCAAATCTCCAACTTCGATTTCGTCGTATTTGGTTGATAAAAGTTCCGTAGACGTAAGCTTTATCGGGATTTTTTCCGCAAAAGCAGGAGCTGTAAAACTGGCGATTATTGCAAGTGAAAAAATAAAACTTTTATAGAAGTCGTTTTTTGGTAAATGCGAGCGAGATTGCTTCGGTGGGCAATCTTTATTACCGTTGGTATTCAAAGTCTCGCAATGACGCAAAGATATCTTTTTCATAAATTATCCTCAATATAGAGATTAAATCTATCTTTTTCGGTTATTTGAACCTCGCCGCCCCTGATGAGTTCGGGAATAATCGGCAAAAACTGGGTGAACATCCAGTGTGTACGACCTTTCTTGTAAATAATCCCATTAAGTTTTATTGTTTTTCCGTCAACATTTTTTATCCTGAAATTTTCCGCATAAATCGCCGCTTCTTTGCAGCAAAATCCGTTATCTTCCAGACTTGTTATCACTCCAAGTGTTTTTTCGTCTTTTTTCAAATAAAGTTTTGAATTTAAATAGGTATCTTGAACCGTTTCAAATTCAATCCTATCGCCCTCTTTTAAATCCAGATTAGAGGTTGTTATTTTTACTGGTGAATATACGCTTATTTCGACTTCTTTTGCATAAACCCTTCCAGCAATTGCGATTAAGATAAAACTTATAATAATTTTTTTCAACATTATAAACTTTCGTCCCTTTTGTTTTTTCGAAGTTTTTCTTTCAACTTAAATTCGTCTAATTCTTTTTGGCTCGAATAAGTAAAATTTTGGTAGTTTATATTTTTAACCATGTCGGAATTTAGTGCATCGGGATATTTTTTATAAATATATTTATACATATTCATCATTCTTGTTGAACCTTTTGGATGCGAAGAAAAAATCCAAGTATCCCAAACAGATTCGCCCGATAGTTTGTTCATAATACAAATGGCTGCAATCGGGTTGTAGCCCGCCTTAACCATCATGTCAATTGCTATTGAGTCTGCTTTTAGTTCATAGTCTTTAGAGTTTAATTCCATCGTGAATAATTTTAACGGTCCGTCGTAATAATCAATACAATGTGCAATTTCATGCGAAATCAGAGCAGCCAACTCGTCATCATTGTCAATGTAGGGCAAAATACCGGTATAGACATAAATTGATTTGTCCATGTAATGAGCTTCGGCGTTAATAGTTTTTGGTGCTGAATAAAGAACTATCGAAACACGTTTGTTAAGCTTATTTGTGTTTAGAATTTTTGAATGCACATCAAGGATTTTTTGGGTGTCCTTACCCGATTTCTCCCAGAAATTATTCATATTAACATCGGTGTCAAGCTGAACAAAATCGGCATTCGCACTAAGTCCAAACAACAATAATCCAGCTATAACCAAACATCTTTTCATAATCTTCTTCAGCACCATAGGTTAATAGTATTTTATATTATTTTTTTTGTCAATATAAAATATATTTATGGAGGATGCGGAAAAATCCAAAAAATGACAGTTTTTTGAGATTTTTCAAGTCCGACCTTGGAAGTGCTCGCACTCATACCAGCTGCGGGATAGCCGGTGGTATGGGTGCGAGCCGGACAAGGGAGATTGCGAGAAAAATTCCTAATTTTTCCGCAAGCTCATGTGTAAATTTTAATAAAAATTTAATCTGATAAACGATATTTTCGTGATATAAATTATTAATATACTAAAATGAGGTTAAGAGAAAATGTGCGGAATAGTTGGTTATATAGGTTCAAAATCAGTTGTTGGAATTTTGACAGAAGGCTTGAGAAAGCTTGAATACAGGGGTTATGACTCATCAGGAATTGCCATAAATGCAGATAACGAAATAAAAATCTATAAGGCGGAAGGCAAATTACAAAACCTTGTCGATTTGCTTCAAGGGCATGTGAAAGAAACCCAAAGTGCCAAAGCAGGAATTGGTCACATCCGTTGGGCTACACACGGTGCTCCTACAGAGGTTAACGCACATCCGCACACTTGCAGCTGCGGCAAGCTGGTTATTGTCCACAACGGAATTATTGAAAATTTTAAAGAATTAAAAGAGGATTTAATCAAACAGGGCTGTGTTTTTCGCTCTCAAACCGATACCGAAACGGTTGCACACTTAATCGCCCAAGAATATAACAAAACAAAAGATTTAACTCAGGCAGTAAGGCTTGCGACTAAAAAAATCCAAGGAGCTTACGCACTTGGCGTTATGCATCAGGATTTCCCGAATGTCCTTGTCGCAACAAAAAGAAACGCTCCGTTGCTTATCGGAGTGGGCGAGGGCGAATTTTTTATCGCTTCTGACGTTCCTGCGATTATAGAACACACTAAAAAGGCTCTTTATTTAAACGATGACGAAATAATCACTCTTACAAACGAAAAGATGACCCTTATAGACGGCGATAACAAAGAGCTTAACCCAAAAATAGAAATTCTGCCTTGGGAGCCGGTCGCACTCAGTAAAATGGGGTTTAAGCATTTTATGCTCAAGGAAATCCACGAACAACCAGACGTTATAAGAAATATTTTAAGCGGAAAATTGTACAATACAGATGAGCCGATTTCCTTGAAAGAAGTTCAGCTTACAAAAGAAACTCTAAAAAACCTAAACAGAATACAAATTATTGCCTGCGGAACCTCAATGCATGCGGCGATGGTCGGAAAGTATCTGATAGAGGACTTTTGCGGTATAGCGGTTGACGTTGAGGCGTCGAGCGAATATATTTACAGAAAAACCGTAACGGACAAAAATACGCTCGTAATCGGCGTTTCTCAATCGGGCGAAACGGCTGATACAATTACGGCGATTAAGCAATCAAAAGCGAAAGGGTCGCACGTTCTTATCATAACAAACCGCCCTGATTCAACCATGGCGAGAGAAGCGGACAGTTTAGTGCCGATTAATGCGGGGATTGAAGTTTCTGTTGCCGCAACAAAATCCTACATAGCACAGTTAATTTCTTTTTACCTCTTGGCACTTTATATGGCGGAGGTTAAGGGCAGTTTGGATAATGCGACTTTAACCGAAATTAAAAAAGAATTGGTGGTGTTGCCACAAAAAGTCGAGATGATTTTGGCACACAAGGAACAAATCCAAAAATGTGCTAAAATATTTTCGACCACAAAAGATTTTATCTATATCGCAAGAGGAATAAATTTTGCGACTGCTTTAGAGGGTGCGTTGAAATTAAAAGAAATCAGCTATATTAACGCAACCGGCTATCCTGCAGGGGAATTGAAGCACGGACCGATTGCGATGTTAGATGAAACCATGCCTGTATTGTCAATCTTAATGCACGGAAAAGTTTATGAGAAAATTCTTTCAAATGCGGAAGAAGCGAAGGCAAGAAACGCAAAAATGATTGCACTCACGAACTCAGACGATAAAAAATTGGAAGAATTGTTTGATTTTATAATAAAAGTGCCTGAGGTTAACGAAATATTATCGCCTGTCATCGCGATGATTCCTTTACAGTTGTTGGCTTATTATATCGCCGAATTCTTGGGCAAAGACGTCGACCAGCCGAGAAATTTGGCGAAATCTGTTACGGTGGAGTAAGAAATTTATAAAAGTACAAAAGGCAATTTTTTAATGTGTAATGTTTTTATATAAACATGGGTTAGTTTATATTGGAGATTATTATTCATGGTTACAGTAAATATTTCTAAAATGGTGAAAGGTATTGTAAACTTAACGAGAAAGGTTATACCTGCATTATCGTCAGATAGATTAGTCAATATAAAAAGCATGAATGAAATGCCTGAATCAATTCTTGCAAGTTTAATTCGCAATGGCGATAAAAGTATTGTTCAGGTCGGCATGAACCAATGTGCAGCTGCAAGGATTACACAAAATGGAATAACTACAATATTCACAGATGGCTTAGCCGGCTGTAATTCGGTAGGGCTTGTTACGAAAGGTTTAGATGGAAATCCAATTGCGATGCTTTCACATTATACTCCGTTATCTACATCGAGAGCCAATCAAGTGGAAGCATTAACGAAACAACTAAATATGTATGAATATTATTTTGATAAATCATTTAAGCCTAAAATATTTTATAATCTTAGAGAAAATGAACCAAATAATCCAATACTGTCCCAATGTAGGGAAATGTTAAATGAACGCCTTAAAAATGGTTATGATGAAATTATAATGCCTTATAAAAATACACAAAGACCTCATTTTTTTTCAACTGCAAATATATTTCAGTTTAATTCAAGTAATTTAAATGAACTAAAAGTTACTGGTGTTGGTGAAGTAGAAAAAAATATAAATTTGCTTTTATGATAATTATCTATAAGCAAGTAGGGTGCGGCTAAATCCGCACCGTCATAATACAGCATATTATACTATGAAACGCAGTTGGTATAATAGGGGTTTTCTCATCATGTGATTAAAAATCAATTATTTAATAATAAAAAGGATGAGAAAAAAACTCTCATCCTTTTTATTTGGAATTTAAAACCATAATTAGTCAAATTATTATTTACTTTTTGGCTTCGCTTTTGTTTTTGACTCTGTTTTTGCCTTTGGTGCCACTTTAGCCTTAGCTTTCGTCTTTGGTTTAGCTTCTTCTTCAATTTCCTCAGCTTCCACTGCTTCAATTTCTTCTTCAGTCGCAATTGTTAATTCAGGAGCTTCTTCGCCTGCATCAAAAACAACTTCGCTCAATTCTTCTTCGATTTCCAACGCTAATTCATCAACAACTTCGATTTCTTCGTCAACATTTTCAGCCGCTTCCGCCGCTTCATATGCTTGTTGTTGCTGTTGTTGAATTTCTGCGTTTTGCATTTGGGTTACGTTTTTGATATCAATTTTCCAGCCTGTTAATTTATGTGCAAGTCTTACGTTTTGCCCTTCACGACCGATTGCAAGGCTTAATTGATCGTCAGGAACCACAACGAGGGCTTCTCTTGAGTAATCATCATCCGCCAAAACATCCACTGAAACTATTCTTGCAGGTGAAAGCGCGTTTACTATGTATTCAACAGGATCTTCCGACCATCTTACGATGTCGATTTTTTCGTTTTTTAATTCGCCCACAATTGTTTGAATTCTGCTTCCTCTTGGTCCTATGCAAGCCCCAACCGAATCAACTTCAGGGTCATTTGAGAATACGGCAATTTTTGTTCTAAACCCTGCTTCTCTTGAGATAGATTTAATTTCGACAATTCCGTCTTCAATTTCAGGAACTTCAAGTTCAAAAAGCTCTCTGACTATTTCGGCATGGGCATGGGAAACGATTACTTGAGGCAATCTTGTGGTTTCTTTTACGTTAAGCACGAAAACTCTTATTCTGTTGCCTGATTTGTAGTATTCACCCGGAATTTGTTCTTTTTGAGGCATGATTGCGTCTGTTTTGCCGATATTTACAATAACATTACGGTTTTCAACCCTTTGGATAATCCCTGTTGTTAAAGTTCCTTTTTTGTCCATAAATTCGGCTAAAACAAGGTTTCTTTCAGCTTCTCTGATTCGTTGAGTAATAACCTGTTTCGCAGATTGAGCGGCAATTCTTCCGAATTGGTCGGGAGTAACCTCAATTTTAACCTCATCATCCACATCAACATCCTCGTCAATTTCTTTCGCATCAGTCAAGGAAATTTGTTCTGTTTCTTTTTCTTCTTCAACTTCATTAACCACCAATTTTGTCATGAAAACGCCTATTTCGCCCGATTGCTCGTCCAAAATAGCTTCTATGTTAGTCGCTTCTTTAATGTGCATGTGTTTTTTGTACGCTGCAACCATCGCATCACACAAGGACGAAATCAAAATATCTTTTGAAATCCCTCTTTCACGTTCTAATTGCTCGCATGCTTCAAATAATGCTGTTCCTATTTTAATCATTTGTGTTTCTCCTTGTTGTTTTTTACTCTATATATAATTTTGCTGATAATATTTTGTCCTGCGTAATCAAAAATTCTTTTTCGTCTTCCAATCTGAGAACTTTTAGTCCTTCTGTTTCACTGAAATCAAGGATTTTTGCCTTGAATAATTTATCTTCGTTTTCCCCGACACCTGATTTTAGTTTAAGAATAATATTACTCCCCTGAAATAACAAATATTCTCTGTTTGACTTGAGTTTTCGCTCTAATCCGGGCGAAGACACTTCCAAATAATATTTACATGGAATAAGTTCGTCCAAAAAATCGTTCAAGCTTCTGGTAACATTTTCGCAATCCTCAAGCGTTATGCCTCTGCCTTTTGCGAAAAGGAAAATTCTTAAAAACCAGCGGTGATTTTCTTTTTCAAAATCAATTTCAATCGGAATCAAATCAAATCTCATCGCCGTATTTTCGATAAGCGGTGTTATTTTGTTCAAAATTTCGTGTCTGTTGATTTGTTCTTGTTTCATTTTAACCTTTTTATGTGGAATTTGTAGTTCCAGACCCTGAAACTACCCGATTTTGCGTGCAATTAAAAGAAAAAATACCTACGTATTAGTTTTTTACACAATATAATATTACATTAATAATTGGTATTTGTAAACCTGTGAGAGCAAAAAATTTACATTAGATCTCATTATAAGTTTTAAAATGGGTTTTGCAGACCTCGGAGAGTCTTTCTTTGCCGTATTTTTTGATAAATATGCCCGCACTCGTTTTTACAATACTGTTACAACCTTTTGGAAAATCACAGCCGTAAAAATTCCCCATTGTTTTCATCTTTTGTACAAATGTCGCACGTGCAAGCACAGACGCCGCCGCAACCGCAATGTCGCTCTCCGCTCTTACTCTTTGTTCAAGTTGGATTGTCTTACCTTTTGCCAGTAAAGCATTCTTAATCAAGCTCTCATCCCCAAACTTGTCCGAAAGCGCATATTCGCAATCTGTTTTCTCCAAAATATTCTCAATAACTCGGGCATGCCCCCATGCCAGAAGTTTATTTAAGTTTTTAAACTTGGCGTAAAGCTCATTGTACTTTGCGTTTGAGATAGAGAGAACCGAATAAATAGAATGTTTTTGGATTTGTTGAGCCATTTTAATCATCTGCTCGTCTTTTAAAGTTTTACTATCCTTTATCCCTAAATCCAAAAATAATTGGCGATTTTTTTCGTCAATCAAAACTCCTGCAACCACAAGCGGTCCAAAAAAATCGCCTTTTCCTGATTCGTCGGTACCTATGTAAGGTGAGTGGTGAGTGGTGTTTTGGTTGAAAGGTTGAGGGGTTGAGGGGTTTATCTGTTTACTCGTCAATCCAAATTTTTCGCCCAATTTATCAAATAGCACGCTAATATTTTTCCCCTGAATGACAAATTTTGACGAATTGTAAAATATCGCCGTAAAATCCCTGTGCTTAATCTCCCAAAACGCATACTGCTTTGGGTTTACAATCGCTTCAAAACTCTGTAAAATAAAATCTTTTATTTCTTCCTGCTTCGATATTGGTACTTTTTCAGAAAAAATATTCATGAGATAATTTTAACATAAGATTTTTTTATTTATTATATAATTGTTGAAGCAAAAAATAATAAGGAGATACAATAAATGATTAAAGTAGCAGTATGCGGCGCATGCGGAAAAATGGGACGAGAAGTCGTAAAAGCGGTCACAGAAGACGATACGCTGGAACTAGTTGCCAAAATTGATATATGCGGCGGACAGGGAGTTTTTGAAACAATTAAAAAAGCTTTAGACTCAACAAAAATAGACGTTTTAGTCGATTTTACCCAGCCCAAATCAATCTTTGAGAACGCAAAATTCTGTTTAAGCAACGAAATCCGCCCCGTAATCGGCACAACAGGGCTTTCTGATGTACAAATAGAAGAATTGAAAACGCTTTCGCAAGAAAAAAATGTATCTTGCCTAATCGCCCCAAACTTCTCGACAGGTGCGGTTTTGATGATGATGTTCTCCGCTCAAGCAGCAAAATATTTTGATAATGCAGAAATAATAGAGCTTCACCATAACCAAAAGAAAGACGCTCCGTCAGGTACAGCAGTTAAAACAGCGAAAATGATGGCTGAGGCTAAAGAAACTTTTGCTAAAGGAAACTGTGAAGAAGTCGAACTAATCGAAGGCTCCAGAGGCGGAACTTCATACTCTGATATTCATATTCATTCAGTCAGAATGCCCGGATATATCGCTTCTCAAGAGGTAATTTTCGGCTCATCGGGGCAAATTTTCAAAATTCGTCATGATTCCATGGACAGAGCATGCTACATGTCAGGCGTTGTTTTGGCGGTTAAACACGTCGTCAAAGGTAGCGATTTTGTATACGGATTAGAAAATATTTTATAAGTGAGAAGTGAAAGGCAAAAAGGAAAAAGTTATGAGCAACAAAAGACCAAATATAGCAGTTTTAGGTGCAACAGGAGTTGTCGGTAGAGAAATTTTGAAAGTTATTGAAGAAACAAAACTTCCTTATAATGAGATAAAATTATTATCCAGTGCAAAAAGTGCCGGTACAGAAGTGGAATTCATGGGTAAAACGCTTATTGTTGAGGAAGCAACACCCGAATCTTTTGTTGGGGTTAATATTGTTTTGGCATCAGCAGGTGCCTCAACAAGTAAGGCGCTTGCGCCTGAAATAGTCAGAAGAGGATGCGTTCTAATCGATAATTCAAGCGCTTTTCGTATGGATGAAAATGTTCCTTTGGTAATCGCAGGGGTAAATGATGAGGATTTAAAAAAACACAAAGGAATTGTTGCTAATCCCAATTGCTCAACCTCGCAGTTAATGCTTGTGCTAAAACCGCTTCATCAACATGCAATAATGAAAAGGGTGATTGTATCAACATATCAGTCCGTAAGCGGTGCGGGTATTGATGCGATTAATGAGCTTACAGAAAACACAAAGGCAGTTTTGAATAATGAAAAATTCGAAAACAAAGTGTTTAAAAAACCTATCGCGTTTAACGTAATTCCTCAAATAGATGTATTCTGTGAAAACGGTTACACAAAAGAGGAAATGAAAGTTACAAACGAAACCAGAAAGATTTTGCACTTGGAGGAAGATTTTCCAATTTCCTGTACAGCGGCAAGAGTTCCGGTTTATAGAGGACATTCAGAATCAGTCACAATTGAATTTAGCCAACATATGCCTGCAGAGATGGTAAGAACTATCCTCAAAAATGCCTATGGGGTTGTTGTTATGGATAATCCTGAGAAATTTGAATATCCGACGGTATGTGATGCGGCAGGTCAAAACCCTGTTTTTGTGGGAAGAATAAGAGAGGATTTAGCCTTTAAAAACGGGATTTCATTATGGTGCGTGGCTGATAATCTTCTGATAGGAGCAGCTTTAAATACCGTAAGAATTGCACAAAGGATTATTTCAATGGGGCTTTATTAATTCCCGCTTCTTCCATATTTCAAACTGGGATTAATATAAATTTACAAAGCCCACAAAAGTTTTTAAGTATTCATTAACCCCATTTTTTCAAAACATTTCATATATAAAACGTAGATAATTTTTATTAAGTTATGTTATAATTCTTTTAAGGCACTTTAAAAGGTCAAAAAAAAGATTTATACTAAAGTATTAGATAATTCATACTAAATTTGAATTAAATAGTCCCGGGAAAAATCGTAATATATATATGTGAAGTAAGAAGATGCTATAATCGTAGCGGGCTATCGCTCATTTGAGCTTTGCAAGAGTAGAGCAAACACATGGAAGTAAAAAGGTCACTTTGAAAGGAGATCAAGTATGTCAATTACAGTAAACACGAACCTGCAGGCTTTGAAAATTCAAAACAATTTGAACAAAGCAACTGACAGAATGAACACATCAATGGAAAGAATGTCATCCGGTTCAAGAATCAACTCGGCAAAAGACGATGCGGCAGGATTGTCAGTATCAATTAAAATGAGTGCAGACATTTCGGGTTCAAAAATTGCTTCAGACAACGTAGCAATCGGTGCAAATTTATTGGGAACAACTGAAGGTAACTTAAATGTTATTTTGAGTAACGTACAACGTATCCGTGACCTAGCGGGACAAGCGGCTAACGGAACTTATTCAGCTGCTGACTTAACAGCAATTGCGGCTGAAGCTACAGCACGTGCAGCGGAAATTGACCGCTTAGCAGGGGCTGCAACATTCAACAGTAAAACATTATTTGGTGATACGACTGCACTAACCGGTGCCGCTGCTGTAGGTATTACATTGCAAGTAGGTACAGCTACCTCTGATACATTGTTGTTGGATAAAAGTACATTCAAAGCAGCTACAACTACAGGTCTTGGGATGACTACAGCTATCGCAACAGCATTTGCAACATCAACAGCTGCAGGTACGTTCCTAGGTCAATGTGATACAGCAATAACAGACCTTACAGGTAGATTGACTAATATTGGGGCTAATCAAAACAGATTGACATCAATTGCAAGCAGCTTGGAAGTGCAACAATCAAACTTAACATCAGCAGTTTCAACTATTAGAGACGCTAACGTCGCTCAAGAATCTGCAGCTTATGTTTCATCACAAATTCTTCAATCAGCATCTGCAACATTGTTAGTACAAGCAAACTCAGCACCACAAATCGCATTAACTCTTATCAAAGGTTAATCGATAAGCTGAAAAAGCTATTCTATTCGGATATTTATCCAAAAAAGCCCTAAAGTTTTCACTTTGGGGCTTTTTATTATTAAAGACTAGTTTTTAATTTACCGGAACATCTATAGGGTAAGATAATATAACGTCAAGGGTTGTGCCCTTGTTTAAAATGACGTCTTCACCCTTTCTAAACAAATCAATAACGCTATCACCCACGAGGTAAGCCCCTCCACCGAATGCGCCACCTATAGCGCAAATAGGTGTAGTTATGAAAGTTGCGCCGACAAATGCATCTTCACCCGTATCAACACCGAATTGAGTCACCGTTTTTGTAATTTCAACTGTTTTTACCCAGTTTTTCTTAAGTGCTTCTCCATAACCTTTTGAAGTATAAAGTCCACCATCCAGTGTTATATTCGCTCTGTTATATACAGACATTGTAAGCGGTAATTGTCGCCCGTTTGGAGTCACAATATGGTCAAAATCCAAATATAAAACCGCACCTCTGGAAAGTCTTTTTATAGGCTTAATTTTACTTATAGACCCCCTGACAACCGAACCCGCAGGCAAGATAATATTCGTTCCCGAAGTCTGATCCTCCAATAACATCGCGTTGAAAGCATCCCCCTCGTTTCCGGCAATTGTACTTACCGGGTCTATCAACTGTAATTTTAGCTTGGTTCCGGCGGGAATTCTCTTTGTCTTTGCGTCCGCCCTAAATGGTAACGCATTGGCTACATTAGCAAGCATCGCAAAAGCTAATGCCAGTATTAATAATTTTAATCTCATAATCTCCTCCAACCTTTTTTCACTATTATTCTAATTCAAAAATAATCCCAAATCAACCTTCTTTTTTTGTAAAAAAAGAAGGCAAAAAAACTTTAGAGATATTGGCTCTTTCGCTAAAGCAAAACAGATTCTTGTTTTATAGGGTTTTTTGTGAAAAAAGAAGGCAAAAAACTTTAGAGATATTGGCTCTTTCGCTAAAGCAAAACAGATTCTTGTTTTATAGGGTTTTTTGTAAAAAATGTCCTTACGGCTTGCTTGAATTTTTCCTGCTTTAGACTTTTTGTCTCCGATAGTATCAGCATGTTTCCGTCATCCGCAAGTCGGTTAGATCCTGAAATACCCGCATAGGGACATTTTTTACGGCTCAATCTTTCGCCTTTAAAAGCAGTCAATTCAGGATGACGCGATGTTGGTTTTTTTGTTTTTTTGTTGTCGGTGCGGTTAAATCCGCACCCTACTTCACTTTACGTCATTGCGAGACATCCTGTCCCGAATGTGACAAAGGAATATCCACCGAAGCAATCTTCCTGTATTATAGCAAAAGTGTAAGCGAATTACTTGACCTATAGAGCAATGCCTACAATGATAAACTATTTTAATGGGCTTGCCCGCTTTTCTTTGTGCTAATCTTTACAATGAATTTTGTTTAAATTACAATTGTTTTGCGCAAAAAACAGGCAATAATTTAATAATTTCGTGTAAAGGTAGAACATAATGAGCAAATATCTCTTAGAAATAGGAACGGAAGAACTTCCTTATAAATTTATCCCGCAAGCAATTGAGCAACTTAAGGCAGGGTTTGAAAACTTTTTTAGAAATAATAAAATAGGGTTTAGTTCAATAAAAGTTTTGGCGACACCTCGCAGGCTAGCACTTATAGTCGATGATTTAGCCGATAAACAATCCGATGAGGAAAAAATTGTCAAAGGTCCGATAAAAAATGTTGCCTATGATGAAAATGGGAACTTAACTAAGGCAGGCTTGGGTTTTGGGAATAAATGCGGAGGGGATGAAAGCGGATTGTTTTTGAAAGATGATTACTTGCATGCAAGAATATTCTCCAAAGGTAAATTCACTGCTGAACTGATTCAGGAAAATGTTTCTCAAATCATTTTGAAGCTCCAAGGTCCCCACTTTATGCGTTGGGCTGGATTTGATGAGAAATTTTCACGCCCGATTCGTTGGATTGTTTCGATTTTGGATGATAAAGAAATCCCCGTTCAAATTATTGATGTTAAATCCTCAAAATTCACCCGTGGGCACCGTTTTTCAGAACAAAATGTCGTTGAAATAAATAACGTTGATGAATATGTCGAAAAGCTGAGAAAGGCGTACGTCATCGTTAATCAGGACGAAAGAAAGGCTTTAATTGTAAAATCCGCCGAAAACGAAGCAGATAAATTGGGCGCAAAAGCCCATTACAACGAAGATTTGTTGGATGAAGTCACCTATCTATGCGAATATCCTGTACCTGTCGTTTGCGATTTTGATAAAAGATATCTTGATATTCCGCAAAAGGTCACAGTGACGGTTATGTCAAGTCATCAACGCTATTTTGCATTATTTAAAGACGGAAAACTAATCAATAAATTTATTACTATAACAAATTATCTCGGCAACGATTTTTCTAATATAAAGGCAGGAAACGAAAGAGTTATTGTTGCAAGATTAGATGATGCGATTTTCTTTTTTAAAGAAGACACCAAAAAACCTTTTGCAGAATATGTTGAAGATTTAAAAGGGGTCACTTTCCAAAAAGGCATGGGCACTATTTACGATAAAACTCAAAGAATTGTGGATTTGTCGGATTTTATCGCCACAAAGCTCAATGCACCACCGGAAACAATAAAAAGAGTGGCGCTTTTATGCAAAGCCGATTTAACAACAAGTTTGGTGTTTGAATTTACTGAACTTCAAGGCTTTATCGGAGCCGATTACGCAAAATTATCGGGCGAGGATGCCAAAGTAGTGAAAGGAATTAATGAGCATTATTTCCCTTTGAGTTCTGACAGTGAATTAGCAGAAGGCATTGAGGGTCAAGTTGTTGGCATTGCGGATAAGCTGGATACTATTTGTGCGGTTTTTGTTGATGGGAAAAAGCCGACAGGCTCCTCTGACCCTCTTGGCGTAAGGCGTGCTGCTTTAGGAATCATAAAAACGCTTATTGATAAAGGTTTAAAACTGGATTTAATCGAGTTGATTAATTTAGCGGAATCTAAACTCCCAAAACGGTCTGAAAATAAAAAAGAATTTTTGGCTCAAATTGAAGATTTCTTCGTTCAAAGAACGATTATTTTCTTGGCGGATAGTTATAGAAAGGATATTCTTGAGGCATGCGCAAAAAACAAAAGCCCGCTTGAAAATTTGTGCGATTTTGTTGAGAGAGTTAAACTTCTTTCAAATCTCATTGAAAGTCCTGATTTTACTTCTATGGTAGAAAGCGCAAACAGAGTTAGCAGAATATTGAAAGAAAATGTTGAAACTACTGTAAATCCAAACCTTTTTGCCATTGAAGAAGAAAAAAATCTCTTTGAAAAAATAAAAGAAATCGAGGAAGAAAGTTACGAAAAATTGTTTGAGGGATTAGAAAAAGCAAATCCTTCAATCGAAAAATTCTTTGAAAAGGTTTTGGTCATGGATAAAAATGAGGATATTAAAGCCAATAGACTTGCCATGCTCGGCATGCTAAAGAGAAAATATGACTTAATTGCGAATTTCGGCGCTTTACAAATATAAAAATACATGCTAAAATGCTTATAATTCAAGCTTTTTGGCTAAATTTAAGATTTGTAAATATTATGAGTAAATAAGGAAATTTTTTTTTTCAGAGGACTTTAAATTATTGAAACCATTTACACATCATTTTACTAACATTCACATAAGAGGTAATCCCATGTTAAATCGATTAAAAAACCTAAAAATTGTCAAAAAAATGAACAAAGTCAGCCCAAAATTAAAATTGCTGATGTTCAATCAAATGCAAGATTACAAAATCAACTCAGAATATATCGATATGATATGTTCTGACGTTACAAAAGAAATGAATTCTGACAACGATAGGCTTGAAGCAATGGTCAGAGAATCGCTCGTAAAAGAGTTTTCGCCTAACATCGAAACTATGAAATCTTACGAGTTCTTAGTTGATGCAGTAGTGCACAATTTAAAGAAAAAACAGCTTCAGGCTACTAATAGTCAAAGCGAAATCGAGTAATAAGGTTTCGGACTATTTCGTTTTAAGCGTGCTATGGTGCGTTTAAAACAAGATTTGAAAAAAGAGGTATCCAAAAGATTAATGGACACCTCTTTTTTTTATGTTAAATTAGTATAGTTGATACAGAGTGGAGGATTGAGCATGACAATAATTATGGGAATAAGGCTTGGTAACAGAGTTAACACTGCTATGGAATTTCAGAAAACTTTAACTGATTTTGGCTGCATAATAAAAACACGTCTGGGGTTGCACGATGTATCGGAAAATAAATGTGCTCCGAACGGAATAATTTTACTTGAAGTCATTGATAATGAAGAAGCTATAAAATTTGAGAAAGAGTTATGCAAAATTGAAGGAATTGAAATTCAATTAATGAAATTCAATTAAATCTAGTCTAATTAACAGTGATTATTCAGGACTGGGGAGGCGTAAGAAAAATTTTCCCAGACCCCGTAATCCCAAGCAGGGTTTGTGCGTCATCACCTTCGACCAGTTGCACGATAGTCCTTTGTTGATTGCCCGACGGGCTGTATTTCGAATGGATTACGAATTTGTTTCTCATAAGGCAATAAGAGCATGCCTGCACAAATATTTCGAGAGGAAAAACTAAAAAAATCACTCATTAATTTGAGTTGGAACAGTTTTCATTAACATTTGAAAGAATGTTATCATTGCTTGGTCATTATTTTGATAAGCCCATTTCATAATCGGAGTTAACATTTTCATTGTTTCAGAACGATTTGTTTTTAATGCTTTTAAGATTCCAATGCCTAAATCTTTCATATCATCAGTTTTACTTAATAGACATATTGCGAAATAGAATAAAAATAACCTATCTAAAGTATGATAATCAAGCTTATTTCTTTTAAAATTAAAGAATACAGATGTATTGTTTAATTTTATGGAGGATGAGATGAATATAGATATGGCGTTT
>CAISJE010000139.1 GCA_903885635.1 uncultured bacterium | reverse complement strand
GAATTTTTCTCGCAATCTCCCTTGTCCGGCTCGCACCCATACCACCGGCTATCCCGCAGCTGGTATGGGTGCGAGCACTTCCAAGGTCGGACTTGAAAAATCTCAAAAAACTGTCATTTTTTGGATTTTTCCGCATCCTCATATTAAATTACAACCTGATTAATTACATTTTGCAAGGCTTCAAGTGCATCGGGAGGTAATTTATCCAAGCCCGCTTTTTCAGTGTCTCTTGATTTAACAAACTGAATCCTATCCAACATACGCTTTTTAAATTCTTCGGCATATTCTTTGTTATCAAAATCAGCCTCAAATCCTTCAACATTAAGTATCTCAATATTGGAGAAATTGGCAAATTTTTCAAATTTCGCACTGCCCTCGACAATCGATTCCACAATACCTAAAGTATGTTCAGGCTTGATTTTTTTGCCCATAAAATCACCTGTGTTCAGTATATAACAATCAACACCGTCTTCAAAAAGCTGTTTGAATCTCAAATAATCCATCTCAAGCGGATAAACCCTGAAAGGATTTGCGTAAGGCTCCACAACAAGTGCATTAGGGTCAACGCCCGGAGCCAAGCGTTCGGCTGTCGTTCTTTTTGTTGCAAGAGTTGCGCCCATTGCAGACCCCAAAGAGGCACCTGAAAGTTTAATTACAGGCGGAATTGTCGGGTCTTTCATCAACCAGAAGATTGCATTAATCGGTTCATCAACCCTATCAACACGATTAGGCGACCATAATTTTGACTTAACCGCTCGTCCATTGCCGTTTCTCACATCCTCAGTGATTGAATAAAGTTTTCCATCTTGGGCTTGAATTACTCCATTATTTTGCTGGGTAATTATATATTTGTTATCCTCACAACCAAGCGGATAATCTTGCGTTTTATCGAAATAAGCAGGCTCAAGTGCAATCGAATACTTGTCATCAACATTAATAATAAACGCATCGTCGTGTAAAACTGTTATATCGTATTTATTATTGTGTTTTGCGTGCGTAATTGTCGATTTGCCCGAACCCGAAAGCCCAAAAACTGCCGCTTGAAAAGATTTGTCTTTTAAATTATATCTTTTCATCCCGCCATGACAAGAGGCATAACCGTTTCTCGCAGCTGCGCCCCACGCAAGAGTTAGTGTTCCTTTTTTGTGTTCGCCAAAATATCTCATTCCTAAAATCGCTGCGCAATTATGTTTTGGATCAAAAAAGGTTAAGCCGTAAGGGAAATCAGGATGCGTCCAATCAGGGTCTGAAAATACGTAAATATCACCTTCGTTAATTTTTCTGGAGTTTTTGTACATCTGTTCATAAGTTTTTGTTATATGCTGAAAATTCAACATCCAAGAATACATGACATTTTCAAACCCTTTTGGGATAAGCAAATGTGCTTTTATCATAAAATCTTTTTCTAATCCGACAACAACTTCACTGTTGTACATTAATTTGTCACGGGTTTGATAAACAGCCTCCCTTATAATTGGCAACAACTCTGCAACATCACAATTGGGCTCTCCGACAATTTTTCTTGCCGCGGCACAGCGTCCGACTACAGTCCCATCGTTAAACAAAAGTTGGTTGGCTCCTTTTGGTAAGCCTATTTTTTCGGGTTTAAACACCGGCATGCCTGTCAATTCAACCGTTCCTGAACTGTTTTTGGCTAAGTTGTAAGCTTGCGTAACTTCCTTTACTATTTCAACATTATTCCCGAAAAACGGTGCTGTTATTGTGGCACGCACAGCCGAGGTGATTGATTTTAATTCTTCAGAATTAGTAAAAAATTCTATCGTGGACATTTGATTCTCCTTAATCTTCAACATTCACTTCTTATTTTACTCCAAATAAATCAATCAACAAGTATTAATAAAAAAGCGGCCATCGGCCGCTTAAAATCCTCTTAATCTCTTAAATCCTCAATAAAATTTACAAATACCGAGTGCCTTATTTTGGACTTCTCGTTTCTCCTCGTTTGTTGTTGACGAAAATAAATTGCCAACAATCCTCTAGTCTAGTAGTGCCTCTAAAATTGCAGCGTTTTTTGTTGCTACTTGGTTGTCTCGAACTTTGTTTCTGTGAATGTAAGTTCTCAATGCTTCTCTAATTAATTCAGAACGTGAACGGTTTTCGTTTCCCGCAACTGTGTCAATTTCATCTAAAAATCTCTCGGGCATTGAAATTAAAACTCTTGCCATGTTTGTCTCCTTTTGAACTTGTGCTTTCTAATATCCTCGTATTTATATAAAGGTATTTCGTATTTAAAAATTGCCTCTTTTGTATATACTTTGTATTAATTGCTTAATATTGCTTAATGTTTTAGCTCAAAAATAATTCAGGTAAATTTTAATTAACTTGTGTAGTGGTTTTCCACCTAAGAACCCCTCGTCTCGCAATGACGCAAGGGCGAAGAAGTAAAAAGGAAAAAGGAAAAAGCAAGCAAAACCGTTCAACCGTTCAACCCCAAAAAGCTATTCCTCCAAACTACCTGACGCACCGCGCAGGGTGGCCGAAGTCCTTGAAGGAGCTGGTGACGGTGCCGTACTGACCCCCATTAGCAAAATACTGGATCCATGCGTTATTCGTATAGTACTCAGTGGCGGACCAGTAGTAAGCGGCACTATTGAGTCCACTGATGGTGGCTTTGTTTGTGTAGATTGTGTTTAGTTCATCTTTGGTAGGCAATCTCATGCCCCGAGCAGAACATGATTTCTTTGCCCCTGCCCAAT
>CAISJE010000138.1 GCA_903885635.1 uncultured bacterium | reverse complement strand
GTCAGTAATAGAAACTGCAAAAAAACAGAATATCAGTATATTAGAGGCTTTATCCCCTGGCTTCTCATTTGCATAAAACACAAACCTTTAATTATACCAAAATCAGGGTTGACTTACAAATCACCCTGCTGACCTGTTACCGCCAATTTTCTTTCGCAAAGTTTTTTAAAAATTATTTACCATTTAAAGTCAATATTGACAGCTATTTTAGACTATAGACTGCAAGATTCCTGTAAGTAAAGCTGTTGAGCCAAAATAATTATTTACCCAATCGCGACCCAGAGGGCTTTTTTGGTGTATTTTGCCAAGACCATTGCTATGAACCCGAAAAGCAAGTCGTACAGAATTTTAGCTCCGCTTTGTGCCGAAATCCAGCCTAAAATCAGGGAGGCGTTTTCTCGTTGGAGAGTCGCAATAAAAAGCATGTATAAAATTCCGAAAATGTGTATTGTTAAAACTCCGACTAAAGTGGCTTGCGCCATGTTTCTGTAAGTCAGCCCGCTTGTAAGAATTGAGCCTGCAAAGAAAACAGCGGGAACATAAGCAAGAATGTATCCGAATCCGTATTGAAAAAAGTATTTAAAACCTCCACCCAATGCGAAAACAGGTGCAAAGAATAATCCGACTAAAATGTAAATCAATATGGAGGTTATTCCAAACTTTCGTCCAAGAAGTGCAACGATAAACATAATCACAGGGATTTGGGGGATATATCTGTAATGTTTTATAAAATGTGCCATAACCGAAGGGTTTTTTAAATCATCTCCGAGATAGGAAAAAGCATTCAATGGTAAAATAAAGTGATTAAAATCAAATTGGGTGAATGTTGCGATTACGATTAAAAAAGAACAAATTCCGATTAGAATCAGTACCCCTAAATTTAAATTTAGCGGTTGGTTTTGGTATCTGAATTTATTTAGTTGCTTCTCTATTCTTTTTGTCATTGGATATTAATATCTTCTTTCAATTTTTCAAAATTCTGCTGATATAATAATTTAAATTTATCCCAAAATATGTTTTCTGTCCACATTATTAAGGCATCTTCATTATTATTTTGATAATAGCCTTTGCGAGTGCCTAAGGATTTGAATCCATATTTTTCATAGAGGCTTATGGCAGGCTTATTGCTGACTCTCACTTCTAGGGTAAGATATTTTACTTCATTTTTATAACAATCTTTTAAAATTTGGTTAAGAAGTGCTTCGCCGATTTTTTTACGCATAAGGTTGGGCTTAACCGCAATTGTGGTGATATGGGCTTCATCAAGAATTCTCCATGAGCCGGCGTAACCTATAAGGTTGCCGTCTGGGTCGAGGGCTGAGTAATAATGTGCTAAATCGTTCGATAATTCGCCGTAGAAAGAGTCTTTAGACCAATGGTGATCTCCGTAAGCTTCTTCCTCAATCTTGAGCACGTCATCTATTTGGCACTTTTCCATCGGAAGTATTTTTAGTGATATTTTTTCTTTTTCCATAGACTTTATTTTAGCATAAATTACTTTTTCATGGGATAATTAGAGAGTGAAAAGTTTTATTCAAAAACTGGTTTATAAAGAGGATTTGACCTTTGTAGAAATTCAAGAGGCGGTTAGAAGTATTGCAAGAGGCGAGGTTTCTGATGCTCAAAAGGGTGCTTTTTTGGTAGCTGTTACTCAAAAAGGGGTAAGCAAAGAAGAGTTTTTTGCATTTGCTTCCGCTATGCGAGAATTTTCAGTTCGCGTAATTCTTGATAAATACGTGGTTGACAGTTGTGGAACCGGTGCAGATTTGTCTAAAACTATTAATATTTCAACTGCTAGTGCAATTGTCGCTAATGCTTGCGGTGTAAATGTTTTAAAACAAACAAATTCAGCAATAACAAGTTTATGTGGTAGTACAGATTTGTTAAATACTTTGGGGATTAATCTCGCAAGAATTCCTCAAGATGCCAAAAGTCAATTTAATAAAAATAGTATTGCGTTCGTTCATTCACCTTATTTCAATGAATTTGCTCATGTGAATAATCCCATTCGTCAGCAAATCGGGATAAAAACAATTTTTAATTATTTGGGGCCTTTAATTAATCCTGCGTTTCCTCAAGCCCAACTGCTTGGTGTTTCGTCTTTTGAAATGTGTGAAAAAATGATTTATGCTCTGCAAAAGCTTGGTACAGATAGAGCCTTGGTTGTCAACGGACTTAATCCTAATATTGATGAAATAAGTATTTGTTCCAAAACTGCGGTTTATGAATTAAAGGGCGGCGAAATTTCGCGAAGCGAAATTTCGCCTGAAGATTTTGGATTTAAAATGGTTGATATTTCTGAAATTCAAGGCGGAAACGCGATTGAAAATTCAAAAATCATTAAGGATATTTTTCAAGGAAAAATTAAGGGCGCGAAGCGTGATGTGATTTCTATGAACGCTGGTGCAATGATTTATTTGGCGGGCATTAGTTCAGATATTTTCGAAGGAGCGAAATTGGCACAAGAGGCGATTGAAGGCGGTTTAGTTTATGAGAATTTGCTGCAATTACAGAAAAATACCCCCCACCCCAACCCTCACCCCTCAAGGGGGGAGGGAGCAAGTAAAAACGCGGAGACTGTATGCAGTTAGACTACTCAAAATTATTCGATATAGCCAGAAATTTATACGCAATGCCGTCTTACAACAACAAATTGGGCAAGGCGTTTGTTCCTTTGAGATATTTTTTCGAATTAACATATCAATGCAACCTTAACTGTCCTTACTGTTACGTCGGGGCTGAGCGCAAGAAAAATGAACTTACGACTCAAGAGTGGTTTAATATAATAGATCAAATCCCTTTTTATTCCTTTGTTACGTTGGTGGGTGGGGAACCTTTGGTTAGGAAAGACTTTATTTCTGTTTTGGAAAGAACCGCAAAAAAAACTTTCGGTAAGCTTAACGTTGTAACTAACGGGATTTTAATTGATGACGAGATAATAGATGCTTTTATCAGGACAAAAATGATGTTGCTTTCTGTGTCTTTAGACGGTTATGGTGAAAACCACGATAAAAACAGGGGTAAAGAGGGGATTTTTGAGACGATTATTTCAAATTTAGAAAATTTAAATGCCAAAAAAGGAAAAAATGCAAAACCGATGATTGATATTAAGACGATTGTGCTTGAAAATAATCTTGATGATTTACCCAAATTATACAGACTTTGTGAGGAGATGAATTTTGATTTTCTTTCGGTTTCATTTTTGAGAAACAATGACTTGAAGCAAAATTCAATTTTGCGCGAAACGTTCGGTGAAGAATTTTACGCCCAAAAATACCCGATAGCGCCCTATTTTGATATGGAGCATTTTAAAGAAATTTATCGAGAAATTGAAGGTTTGAGTAAAAAATCCAAGGTTCAGGTTCGTTTTTCACCCAAATTTGAAGGCAAAAACACATTGGAAAAAATAGAAAGATTTTTTAATTATCCTGTAGATAAACCTATTCAAGAGATTTACGAACCTTGTTTGTATCCGTTTTCTAACATAATGATAAACCCTCAGGGTGATGTTTATCCGTGCTTATCTTTAAACATAGGAAATGTAAGAGAAAAGAGCTTAAAAGAAGTCTTCAACATGCCTAAATACTGCTGTTTTAGAAAAAATTTAAAATACTCCAAGGTGTTTGAAGCATGCCAAATGTGTTGTGAGTTAAAAGTAAATGGTTAATTAGTGAAGTAGGTCGGCATTGCTATGCCGACAACAAAAAATCTGCTTTTTATTTTGTGTATAGTATAGTTGCTCTTAACCCTCTGTCCGTAAAAATACCTACATAGAATGCACTAGGTAGTTTTACGGACTTTTCAAATTTGTATAATGGTTTATACTGGGATTGTAAGTCAGAGAGAACGCATTTGCGTTTTAGGTTTACAAGTTGAGATTAAGGCTCGCACCCAAGATGGTAAAGCTGTTTATCTCAAACGTAGGGAGAGGATTGCTTTGTCCTGATATGTGGGGCGGGAGCGTGAAAAGGGGTTGAATTGGGCTATATTCATTGTTGTGCCGGATTGAGAAAATCAAAAAGTTACGCTATTTCGCCTGAAGAAAATTATTCTTTTGCACAGGTTGATTATTTGGAAAATTGTCCTATTTGCGGTCATACGGTAACTCAACTTACCCGAATAGACTTTGATAATCAGGTTTCTGTTTGTCGCAGTATTAACGAGAAAGCAAGAAGATTATTTAATAAAATGAAGACCTTGATTTTGTTTGAGAAAAAAACTGAAGGTGTCAGGCTAAAAGCTTATTCAAAGTTTTATCTTAATTATAATGAGTTTGGGGTTAAAAAGAAATGTTATTCAAATCTTAGTACTTTAAAAATAGGATTGTTTGAAAACAAGGATTTAACAGTACAGGGGAAATTTTAAATTACCACTAACTATCCTAACAAGAGGCGAAAGCGCCTTTTGAAATTATCTTACTCTAGGGGGATACTTTTGAAGTATTCCCATTTTTTTATTATAAGAAAATACATTAGAAACAATAGTTTTTTAAAGTGTAATATTAAAGAATTAGCTAGTGTTAAGAATATAAATATCAAATTAAATCTAAGGAATTATGATGAAGTTATCGAAAAGAGAGTTGGAAATCCTTGAGTTAATCAGTTGGGGGTATTCTGATAAAGAAATTGCCTGCAACTTAAATATATCAGCCAGAACTGTTCAAACCCATGTCACAAGAATTGTCATTAAGTTGGGTGCTCGAAACAGGACAAATGCAGTAGCTAATTATTTTAGGCAGAGGTGTGTAAGCTTAGCTTAAATTAATTATGGGAGTGAAATATGAATCGAATAATTCTACATTGGACAGCCGGTGGGCCTGTCCCTACTTCTTATGAAAAAGATTGTTACCATTATTTAATAGACAGTTTGGGTAGAGTTCATAAGGGAAAATTCAAACCCGAAGCCAATGCTGTTTGTAAAAAAGGAATGTACGCGATGCATACAGGTGGCGGAAATACAGGTTCCATAGGAGTTTCAATGTGTGCGATGGCTAATTTTAGGAACAAAAATAATCAAGGAGATTTTCCGATTACCAAAATACAGTTTGAAGCCACCATGAAGCTTTGTGCAAAATTAGCGAAAGACTACGATATTGATATAACTCCGGAAATGGTTATGACTCACTATGAATTCGGGCAAAAGCACCCAGAAACGACTAGCTACGGGAAAATTGACATTATTTTTCTTCCACCTTATCCTTGGATTTCAAAAGAGGATGTGGGGAGCTTTATTCGTTCGAAAATCAGGTGGTATGAAGGTGCGAGTAAAGAGTAAACGGTAAACGGTAAACGGTAAACGGTTTACTCTTTACCCTTTCCTAAAACATAAAGCATAGAGTTAGAATTAAAATAAGGAACCAAAATGCAGACATTTTTTTACAATCTCGCAGGCGGAATTAATCAGGCTGCGACAAAAACAGAATTAGGACTGGATACAAAAAAATTATACTGGACAGATTCAAAAAATATTGAAATCCTCCAAAATAGTGGAATTATAAGACAAAAAGGCAATGCCTTATTGTTGCAGTCTGATGATGAAGAACAAATTATCGGGCTTTATCAATTCAAAGACGGGAAAAGTTATAATCTCTTGATTGCCACAAGCGCGGGTAACCTGTTTGTTTATGGTGCGAAAAGTCAAACTATAACCCAATTGGAAAAAACAATTGACGGAACAAGCCGAATTAATTTTACCGATTTTTTAGACGGCGTAATTGTTTCAGGTACCAAAACCGAATTGTTTTATATAAATAATGATGACGGTTATATTATAGAAGATTGTAATTTGACGGATGCTACAGATACGGTAATTAAATCAGAGGTGGTTTGTGTATATGGCGGGCGTGTTTGGGTCGGTCATGGCGCTGCTTTATATTATTCAGCGTTGGGAACTTATAATGATTTTACCACTGAGGGTGATGCTGGATATATTAATAATTTTTATACGGATACGAATGATATTACTGCATTAAAAACTTATAAGGATTATTTGGCGATTTATAAGGAGAATTCCGTTTACCTTTTATCGGGTTCAAGCAACGTGGATTTTAAAATAATTCCGTTTGCTGACAAGGGCACAATGTCTTTTAGAGGGGTTGTTACTGTTAACAACAAACAATATTTTATCAATCAGGGCGTATTTTCACTTGAGCAGGCGGGTTTGTTAAGTCAAGTCCAGCTTGGGGCAGAGATTACTTTGAAAATTAAGTCTGAATTTGAGAATTTTGATAAAACCCGTTTTGATGAAATTATCGTTTTGCACTATGCAACTAAAAATCAGATTTGGTATTTTATTCCGTATAAAAATGATGAATATTTTCATACAATTTGGATATATAGTTACATAGATGATGCTTGGTTTAGGAGGGTGCTGCCTCAAGATATCACAACGGCCTG
>CAISJE010000137.1 GCA_903885635.1 uncultured bacterium | reverse complement strand
CATTTTTGACCATTTTGAGAGAAAAAAAATCTTTCTCGTTCTATGTGTCAAAGTTTCTCATTCTATCTGTCAATCTATATTCACAATGAAGACGACATGAAGAAAACATGAAGTATTCGGCAGTTTCGGCTCATACTAAATTCCGACTAAAAATGCAAAAAAATAAGCCTGAAACCCGCTCGTAGAGCAAGTCGTCTGTTTTGGCTCATAGTGTCTGTTACGGCTCAAATTACATGTTAAAATACACAGACCCTTTAAAACATCAAAAAAGCTAGTCATAGACTAGCTTTTAAAGTGGTGCCGCATCTCGGAATTGAACCAAGGACACAGGGATTTTCAGTCCCTTGCTCTACCAACTGAGCTAATGCGGCATATTCTATTTAATTGTCTGAAGTCGTTAAAACATAGACCCAAGCCATAAAATCAAACCTCTCGATTTAAAATATTTTAGCCTGTTTCTATATTCTACCAAAAAAATTTGTATCGTCAAGGATATTTACTGAACAGGTTGAGGAGCTAAAAATAAAGTTACATTTCTGCCCTCTAATTGCGCTCTCTTCTCAATAATAATCGACTCTGCTTCCAAATCAGTCAAAAATCTTTTAACCAAGTCGAACGCCAAATTGGAGTGCTGCATTTCACGACCTCTCAGCATAACAACAATCTTAACCTTGTTGCCTTGGGCTATAAATTTCTTGATATTCTTCACTCTGACCTGATAGTCGTGTGTGTCAATTTTATATCTAATCTTGATTTCTTTTATCTCAACAGTATGCTGTTTTTTCTTCGTCTCTTTAGCTTTTTTTTCTAATTCATATTTATATTTACCGTAATTTAAAATTTTAGCAACCGGCGGATCTTGATTCGGGCTGATAATAACCAAATCTAAATCGGCAGTTTGTGCCATCTTTAATGCGGTTAATGTTGCTACAACACCATGATTTTCACCGTTTTCATCAATTAATCTAACTTCTCTTGAACGAATTTTATCGTTCATAATCACTTTGTTTTTTTCCTCGTGTGCTATGACTTTTCTCCTGTTTTTTGGTAACTATGTTCTTCTAAATGATACCACAGTCTATGGATTTTTAAGCTTTTTATATTTTTAATTTTGTTACATAAGTTAAAAGAAGCCACGGAAAAATTCCAAAATATACATTTTGAGGATTTTTCCGTGTCCTCTGTGAAGGAGGTAAAAGCCAAGCACGGCCTTGGTGACAGGGCGGGTTGGCTTTTACTGAACTGAGGAGGCGTAAGAAAATTTTTTACTATCCTAGCAACCTCCCTTGTAATTCTCGCTTTGCTCAAAAACAAGAGGAGATGTAATTTTTCCACAGCCTCAAGTTTAATTTAAGCTTCTTCTTCCTTAATTTTACTGACAACCATTTTTGCCATTTCTTTTGCAATAATATGTTGGGTTGATTCAGGGCAATTTTGCAACATGTTCATTGCGGTTTTTACTGTCGAATCTATATCATACCAACGATTATTTCTGTTTTCCTCAACTCCGGCTTCCACAGCAGAAACAATGTCTTCCACATCTTCAAATTCGGAGTTTTCAATATTATGTTCAATGATTATTTTAATCAAATTCAACGAAATTTTAATTTGAGAGTCATCATCTGACTGTTCTAAGGTTCTCATTGCAGACGATAAAACAGGATCCTTATCATACCAACGTCTTGAACTCGGGCTATACTCTTCTTTCATACTACTCTCCTTTTTTACTTTTTTATTTCAATGCTAATGGGCTGAAACCCATACTAACTTTTCGATTTACCCATGCTTAAACGTTACACCTTTTGTTCCTTTTGGATAAGCCCAATCTATACATTTTTTTTCACATGCAATCCTACACGCACCACACTCCAAACAATTTTCATATCCGATAATCAACCTTTTATTTTCTTCGTCCCATTCATAAACGTTCGCAGGACAAATGTACGTGCAAACTTTAGACTTACACACCAAGCATTGAATTGCATCAGGCTTTAAGTGCGATTCCTCGTCAGAAACGTATTTAACCTTAAACAATTTATCATCAATGCTTGATTGTTTTTTTTCTTTATCGGTCATTATTTTAAAACTCCTAATACAATTTTCAAAAAAGCAAACCCATCTTTGACCAGTTCAGAAATACTTCTGTCTGTAAAAATACTTGCAATAAACCTATGATATTTTTCACGCTTGGGAATACTGTCAACTGCGGTAAACATATTAAAAAAATCAGCAATTTTATTAGGATAATACCCCAAAAATGATTTTGCGCGGTCATGAACAATATCCATGACATTTTTGTAAGTTTTTAAATCCTTTATAATAAAAGATTTTTCAAGCTTTTTTTGATAAAGCGCAAGAGTGTTCGCACTGAAATCATTTTTATCCAAAGCTATAATTGCAGTTTCTCCGGCGAGTTTTCCGCTAATCATGGCGAGATTCGTTCCTTCCCAATGAATATTATTTACGAGCATTGCACTGTCGCCTACAACCAAAACACCATGGGAATAAAGTTTCGGTAATTTTTTATATCCGCCTTCTGGAATTAAATGCGCCGAATATTCCACCAACTCCCCATCTTTGACTAATGGTGAAAAAGACGGGTGAGATTTTATCCCATCCAAAATTTCATATGGCTTGAGTTTTCTTTTTGCAAGTTCATCTAAACTAATCCCGATTCCGATAGAAATTGTTTCTTTATTTGTATAAACATATCCTAATCCAAGCATCCCGAGCATTGGATCGCCAAATATTTCATAAACAGCCCCTTCGCCATCTTTAAGGTTAAATCTTTCCTCAATTTTATCTTTCCCAAGCTTAATAACTTCTTTTACGCCAAGTGCAACATCTTTTGGTTTAATTTCTTTTCTTAACCCAATCTGTTTAGCGAGTAGAGAGTTTACGCCATCCGCCAAAATAACAATATCAGCAAAATATTCTTCCAATTCGGTTTTAACTCCGACAACTTTATTTTCTTTTACCAGTAATTCTTTAACAAATGTTTCCGTTACAAGAACAACGCCCTCTTTTTGTGCTTCTTGAGCCATCCACCTATCAAATTTGGAGCGAATTACAGAATAGCTGTTTGAGGCTTCCTCTCTTGCCATATAATCAACTGAGACGGTTTTAGTTTCCGTTCTCAAGATATATTTATGAGAAACCGTTTTTCTTTCAAGTGGAGCAGATTCTTCAAAATTCGGAAAAATTTCTTTTGTCGGTTGAACGTAAATAGCACCGCCAAAAACATTTTTACTGCCTGAATAGCTTCCTCGTTCAATCAGAACAACCTTTTTACCCGCCCTAGCAACAGTAATCGCCGCCGAAATACCTGCCGGACCGCCCCCTACGACTATAACTTCTGTTTTGTTTCTCATAATATAAGCTCCCAAGATATAAAGCAAGGTCGGACTTGAAAAATCTCAAAAAACTGTCATTTTTTGGATTTTTCCACATCCTCATTATACAATGAAAATTGGAATTTGTAAATTATTTTTATTTATTATACAATTGACTAGCTGAAAAGTGCGAAAGGGAAGTAATAAGATGTTAATTATAATGCGCCAAGGTGCAAATAAAAATGAAATAGAAAAAGTAAAGTTATTTATCGAAAAAAAAGGGTTTGATGCCCATATTTCTATTGGGGAATTACAAACAGTAATTGGTGCCGTTGGCGGCAAAATTATGGACCCCAGGGATATCGAATTATTAGATGGAGTAAGCGAAGTTATCAAAATTACTTCCAGCTACAAGCTTGTCAGCAGAATTTTTCAAGCGGAAGATACCATTGTGACCGTCAACGGTATAAAATTCGGCGGAAATAATTTAGGACTTATTGCAGGACCTTGCACGGTTGAAAGTTACGAACAAATGGATAAAACCGCTGCTGCTTTGAAAAAATCAGGGGTTAAAATCATCAGAGGTGGAGCGTTTAAACCCAGAACTTCGCCTTATGCGTTTCAAGGGCTTGGAGAAGAAGGTTTAGAAATAATCAGAGCCGTTGCGGATAAGCACAAAATGGCTGTTACTTCTGAGGTTATGGAAATTTCTCAAATCCCATTGTTTGAAAAATATGTCGATATTTTGCAAGTTGGAGCAAGAAATATGCAAAACTTTAATTTATTGAGAGAATTGGGTCAAACAAGAAAACCTGTAATGATAAAACGAGGGCTTTCGGCAACTTTTGAAGAATGGTTGATGTCGGCTGAATACATTATGGCGGGTGGAAACAGAGAGGTAATGCTTTGTGAAAGAGGAATAAGAACTTTTGAAAGAATTACAAGAAACACTCTTGATTTATCTGCGATTCCTGTGATAAAAAAGCTAAGCCATCTACCTATTTTAATCGACCCGAGCCATGGGACCGGTTTGAGGGATAAAGTTGTTCCGATGTCAAGAGCCTCTGTTGCAGCCGGTTGCGACGGTTTGATTATCGAGGTTCACCACGACCCTGATTCAGCTGTTTGCGACGGCGCTCAATCGTTATATCCCGAACAGTACGACGAGCTTTACCATGATATTAAAAAAATCGCGCCGATTGTCGGGAAAAAAGTTTTTTAATGGTGAGAGGTGAGAAGTGAGAGGTGAACGGTGAATGGGCGAAAGGTTTTAAGCAACAAGCCCGAGGCCGTCAAAGTAGGGTGCGGATTTAACCATTCAACCCAAAAAAACCTTTCAGCTATTCAGCCTTTCAGCCAAAAACACTTCTCACTTCTCACTTCTCACTTCTCACCAAAAAGCCAATATTCCTAAAGTCTTTGCCTTCTTTTCAAGGCGAGGAACGAGCCGTAGAAAATGGCCTCACGGCTCGCCATTATTATCCGATTATTAACATAAATCGTAAATAGTGAGAACTTCTTTTTCTACAGAAAAAGAAGGTTGCATAAATCAGATTTGATGATAAAATATAGTTGTTGATAAAGAGAAAGTTTAAGGGAGAAAGTTATGGCAAGATTAATCAGACCGACATGGGCTATCAGATGCGTTCAGTCAGGATGTAAAGAACTTTTTGAAGTGGTAATTCTTGAGGACAGCAAACAACAAGAGGTAATTTGTCCTGCATGCGGTGAACATTACGTTTATCCTGTTCGCAAGGAAGACGAAGAAAAAGCATAAGTAAGTGAAAAGAAAACTTAATGTTTTTCAATAACACCAACAAGCGCTATAATCAATATAGTGCGCATTTAAAAAATAAGTTCGGCGTCAAGGTATATAAAGTAACTCTTGACGCTGGTTTTTCATGCCCAAATCGCGACGGTGTAATATCATCAGGCGGTTGTATATTTTGTGATGACGGCGGAAGTTTTTCTCAGGCTCATTCAAATCTGTTAAGCGTTGAAAACCAACTCGAAACGGGAATTGAGACTCTGTCAAAGCGGTTTAAAGCTAAGAAATTTATGTCTTATTTTCAGGCTTATTCAAACACTTATAAACCCGTGCAAGAGTTGGAAAAGATTTATAAATCTTCGCTTAAGCATCCTGATATCGTGGGGATTTCAATCGGAACACGCCCTGATTGCGTAGATATGGAAAAATTGGAACTTATTTCTGAATTCAAGGACGATTATTACACTTGGGTTGAATATGGGCTTCAATCAATTCACAATAAGACTTTAACGGCGATAAACCGAGGGCATGATTTTGACTGCTTCTTGAAGGCTTATGAAATGACAAAAGAAAAAGGAATAAGTGTTTGTGTACATGTGATTTTAAATCTTGCGGGTGAAACAAAAGAAGATATGTTAAAAACCGCACAAAAACTGGCAGAACTTGAAGTTGACGGGGTGAAAATCCATATGCTTTGTGCTTTAGAAGGTACAAAGCTTTCTCAAATGTATAAGGCGGGAAAAATTTCTTTTATGTCCGAAGAAGATTATATTGAAACCGTTTGTGACTTTTTAGAAATTTTGCCCGCCCATACAACTATTCACAGACTTGCCGGAAACGGTTTAAAGCAAAACTTAATCGCACCTGATTGGCTCAGTAAAAAAATGGACTGCCTGAATAAAATCGACAGGGAATTAGAAAGAAGAAATTCTTGGCAGAGTAGCAAATACATTTTTGATATATAATTAATTATATGAACAAGAAAATTATCAGCTCGAATAGAAAGGCATTTCACGATTTCACGATTTTTGACAAATTCATTGCGGGAATTGTGCTTTCGGGTACAGAAATTAAATCCATCCGAAAAGGGCAGATTAATCTCAAAGACAGTTTTGCAAAAATCGAAAACGGAGAAATTTTCCTTTATAAATGCCATATTTCGCCTTATGAACAGGGCAATAGGTACAACCATGAGCCCGAACGTACCCGCAAGCTTTTGTTAAGCAAAAAAGAAATCTTAAAAATGCTCGGCAAAATTAAAAAAGAGGGTTATACGATTGTTCCATTGGAATTATTTTTGACCAATGGATTTGCAAAGCTTGAGATAGGTCTTGGGAAAGGTAAAAAACTTCACGACAAGCGTGAGGACATCGCAAAAAAAACTCAAACTCGTGATATGCAACGCGCCATGAAAAAATAATTTGTTTAGAGTATAATTATTGGTGAACGGTGAACGGGGGAAGAGTGAACGGTAAACGGTAGGGTGCAGATTTAACCGCACCGACAAAAACTATTCAACTGTTCGACTATTCGACTTATCAACTAAATAAAGGCGCGAAAACGAAAGAATTCGTGTAATGGTGTCTCACTATATACGAATAAAAAGATAAAATAAAGCTTTTAGTGAAGCCGTGAGGCCATTTCTCACGTTTCGCCAGAGGCTCAACGGAGAAAGAAGGCAAAAAATGTATAATAAACAGGATATTTTAAAAAACTTAAATGAGTTCAATTATTTTATAGATGAGTTAACTTTGAGCAGTTTTATCAAGAACTGGAAGATTGATGCGATTTATGAGGATGAAGACGGGGTCGAATTTTTTGATAATTTTGCAATTGTTAAGCTTAAAAAAGGAATCAGTTTGAAGTCCCAAGGATATTCTAACGACCAAATAATTTATCATATAAATAAAATTCTTGCGGAAAAGCCTTTGGTGAAAAAGGAAAAAAAAGAAATTGTTGAAAAAAGTGTATCTGCTGCCGAGTTACAGAATTTGACCATAGATGTAACAGGTCAAACTTTACAAATGCTGGCGGATGCGGTTGCTCAAAAGATTACGTCTGAAATTAAAGAGCAGATTAAAAATTCCGACTTTGTACAACAACTGCTTCAGGACGGGGCTTTAAAAAAAGATAACGAAACACTTTCAAAACAGGTAGAAGAACTTTCTGAAGATAATAAAAAATTGGCACAAAGAGTTGAAGAGCTTGAAAAAATTAAAAAACTTTGTCCGATTAACTTTGAATATTTTAAAAGATTTTTCAAATAAAATATTAAAAAATCTTAAACTCCATGTTGACAACGCAGTTTTAGCCAGTGATAATAGGAGAACGAAGTATAATTTAGACAGGTTCATCGTTCGTAAATTTCTTGTTTTACAAGAATACGATGCCTTAAAATCGAAAGGAAAAAAGAAAAATGTACGCAATAGTTGAAGCAGGCGGAAAACAGTACCAAATGGAAGAAGGTCGCTACCTTAAAGTTGATCTTTTAGACGGCGAACAAGATAGTAAAGTGGTTTTTGATAAAATTGTTATGCTCGCAAACGGTAAAAAATCAAAAATCGGACAACCTTATGTTGCAGGGGCTTCCGTTGAAGGAACAATTTTAGCTCACGATAAAGAAAAGAAAATCATTGTTTATAAACAAAGACCTAAAAAAGGTTATAGAAAAAAACAAGGGCACAGACAAGAATTTACGAAAGTTATGATTACAAAAATCAGAACTTCGGCTCAGAAAAAAGCAACTACTGAAGAAGAAGTAGCTGAATAAAGGCTTAGCTCATTAATTAAAAATAAAAAGTATTAAATTAAAACAAGGAGTATAGAACAATGGCACATAAAAAAGGTATGGGTTCGACCCGTAACGGTAGAGATTCCGAAGCGAAACGTTTAGGCGTGAAAAAATTCGGCGGAGAAAATGTTAAAGCGGGAAATATTATAATCCGCCAAAGAGGAACTAAGGTTCATCCTGGAAACAACGTAGGAATAGGAACTGACGACACTTTATTTGCTTTGGTTGACGGCGTGGTTAAATTTGAACCGCACAGGCGTGACAGAAAGCAAGTAAGCGTTTACGCGGCAGGCTAGTCGATGACTGATGATCAAAAAATAATCGTAACGGTTTCCGGCGCAGATAAAATCGGAATAGTCGCTAAGATTACGGCTGTTCTTTCTGAGTATATGGTTAATGTTGAAGACATTAAACAGACTCTTATGCAAGGACATTTTGTTATGTTTTTACTCGGTGATATAAGCAAATCAAAATATTCTTTCAAAGAAATAAAAGAGGCTTTAATCGCAACCGGTGAGAAGTTGGGCATGGAAATCTGGGTTCAAAGAAAAGCGATTTTTGACAACATGCATATAATGTAAGATTTAGTTTAAAATATTAAATAAAGGAAGAGGGAATTATGGACAATTTAAAAATCTATCGTGACAGCGACATTGATAAAAATATTATACTAGGTAAAAAAGTTGCGGTCATCGGCTACGGTTCACAAGGCTACGGGCAATCAATGAATCTTAAAGATTCGGGTTGTGACGTTGTTTTAGGATTGAGAGCCGAGGGGAGTTCATATAAAAAAGCTCAATTAGAAAATTTTAAAATAATGGAAGTCGAAGATGCCCTAAAATGGGCAGATATCGTTCAAATCCTTATTCCTGATGAAGTTCAAGCAAAAGTTTACAAGGAGCAAATCGAACCTAATTTGAGAGATGGTCAATATTTAATGTTCTCTCACGGATTCAATGTTCATTTTGGTAAAATAGTCGCACCTAAAAATGTTAACGTAATAATGGTTGCGCCAAAAGGTCCGGGGCATACCGTAAGAAGCGAATATCAATTAGGCAAAGGAGTCCCGACACTTGTTGCAGTATATCAGGATTTTTCAGGCGACTCAAAAGAAGTTGCTCTTTCTTACGCATGGGCAATCGGCGGCGGCAGAGCAGGCGTTATTGAAACAAATTTCAAAGAAGAAACTGAAACCGATTTGTTCGGAGAACAAGCTGTTTTATGCGGAGGCTGTACTGCTTTGATTAAAGCAGGGTTTGAAACACTTGTTGAAGCAGGTTATTCACCTTACATGGCTTATTTTGAAGTACTTCACGAACTTAAACTTATTGTTGATTTGATAAATCAAGGTGGTTTGGCAGATATGCGCTACTCAATCTCTAACACGGCAGAATACGGCGATTTAACAAGAGGACCGAGAGTTGTCACCGCTGAAACTAAAGTCAATATGAAAAAAATTCTTTCAGAAATCCAAAGCGGCGAATTTGCAAACGAATTTTTGAATGAATTAAATTCCGGTGCGCCTAAATTCAATCAATTAAGAAAAGAAAACGAAGGCCACTTGATAGAAAAAGTTGGCAAAGAAATAAGAGAAAATTTTGCTTGGAACAGTAATAAAATCATAGACAGAGCAAAGAATTGACATAATTCTTAGCGACAACGGAGCTTTAGAAGTATGTCATTGCGAGCGAGCGAAGAGAGCGCGGCAACCCAAAATTAAGGAAGAAAAATGTTTGATACCGAAACAATATATGAAGTGGTAATTTTTTCAGTCGGAGATACCAAATCCGGCACGAAGATGGGAAAATTACAGCTAAAAAACCCTAAAGATGATACGATTTTAAATTGTATTTTATGGGAAGAAACAATGAATCGGATGGAGCCCAAAATATTTAGAACAGGCAACCAGCTTAGAATTGTTTCAGCGACTTTTAACGAGAAGTTTAACAATTGCCTTATTTCAGCGTTGGAACTGGTAAAAGAAGCTAAATTAGGTATTGATAAAACGGAGCAGGATAAACTATATAATGAGATTTTAGGTTACATTAATAAAATTTCTGATGAAAAAATGAGAAAATTTTTACTTGATTATTTTGAAGAAAATGAAGTCGGAATTAAAATAACACCTGCAGCAAAACTTATGCACCATAATTACCTTGGAGGTTTATTGGTTCACACCCATGAGTGCTTGAAAATCGCCGAAGCTAATTTGAATTTGTTTAACGCAAAAATTGATTCTGATAAGGTTTATGCGGCTTGCATTTTGCATGATATCGGCAAGATTTTTGAATATAAGATTAATACAGAATCAGGACTTATTGATTACGATGAAAATTTCCGCAAAGAATGGCTAAGTCATTCTCAATACGGATTTTCAATCTGTATGTTACAGGGGTTTAAGGAAGTTGCTAAAATGATAGCGGCTCACCATGCAAGGACTGAATGGGGCGCAATTTTAGACTTAAACCAAAAAGATTTAGAACCACTGGTTTATCTTATACACCATATTGACGACCTTTCGGCAAAATACGGCAGAATAAATGTTTCGTTTTTGGAAAACTAATATGATTCTGAAAGCTGTAAAAAACTAATCACTTCTAAAGAGATTTCTTTTTGGATTTCCAATGGAGAGAACTGAAAATATTCAAAAGCCTCGGCAATTTTTTCATCTCTATCATACCATCTTCTTAAAATATAATTAAAAGCATCGTTTAGAGAATTACTTTTAAGAACAATATTGCGTTGTTTTGCAAAATCAATTATATAATCAGCACACTTAACTTGAGTCTGCTCATTTGCATTTCTCATTAGGCTTACGGCTAAACTAACCGTCGGATCAATGTCATACCATCGTTTGTTCATAAGTTCCTTCATATACACCACTATATATAAATAATACGGTATTTTTCATGAATTGTCAATTGTCTGTGATTAATTCCGATAATTAATAAAATAAAAAAGAATCCTCACCGAGAATTGTTTTGAACCAATTTTAAGTGAGGACCAATCAGTAAAAGAGACATCCCTAACATCATGGCATACGTTTTTTAAAAGTCCAATAACCTGGTGAGAAGTGAGAGGTGAGAGGTGAGAGGTTTTGCGATTCTTGATTTCTCTTTACCCTTTACCCTTGTGTCTTTGCGAGGCGAGAGGTTTTTAGGTGGAAAATAATTGAGGGAACGAAGCAATCTCACTCAAGCTGCGGGAAAGATTGCTTTGGTGGATGCTTTTTGGCACATTCGACGCTTGACGTCTCGCAATGACGCAAGAGGAGAAGCTCACAAACCTTTCAGCCCAAAAGCCATACCTCTATCCCTCCAATCTTCCATTCCTCCAAACTACCTGACACACCGCACATATTCCGCGACGCCCTTGTAGCAGTAGTAGTAGTGCTGGCCGCCATTAAGGAAGTACTGGAGCCATGCGAAGGTTGCATTGTACTCAGTGGCGGACCAGTAGATAGCGGCACTATTGAGTCCACTGATGGTGGCTCTGTTTGTGTAGATTGTGTTTAGTTCATCTTTGGTAGGCACTCTCATGCCCTGAGCAGAACATGATTTCTTTGCCCCTGCCCAATAGTT
>CAISJE010000136.1 GCA_903885635.1 uncultured bacterium | reverse complement strand
GCATTTTATGACTGTTTAAAAGGTGATTAATGATGTTTTAAAAATTCATATTGCTTACACTAATTTTCATACTTACAGCATGAAAATTAAAATATTATACTTTCTTTACAAACATAAAAAGTGTTAATTGTTATAAAATAACTTCCTCGGGCTATACTTTATTTAAACAATATATATAATATTAATCTTTCTTAAAATATTTGATGAGTAGTATTGCGAAAAAAAAATTTAGAGTTACGATATTGAAAATTTTACTTTGTTTTTTATCGTAGTTACACAGATTATATCATATTAAACAAACAGAAGGAGTATTGAACAAATGATTACAGCAATCTCAAATTTCAACGGACACAATTCTAAGGTTAATTCAGCCAATTACAATTCAGGTAATGAAACAAGAAAGGCAAATAATTCTAGCCAAGTTATTGATTCATTTGCTAATTCAAAACAAGTTTCGTTTAAGGGAAATTTAGCAAAAGTAGGTGAAAATCTTTTAGGTGATGCCGGTTCAAAAATCGGTGGTAAAGTCAGAAGACTTGGGGAAGGAATAATGGAAGCAGCTAGTGGTGCTTTTAGAAAATTGGTAGGAAAAAATGAACTGCCGATTTCTGATAAAGCAGTTATTGCTCCTACGGTCAAGGATGATTCATTATTAAAAAAAGCCCAAGAGCTTTTTGACAAGGCACCTTATCATTCTAGTGATAGATCTAAATTAGACAGCGTACTATCTGACCCAAAATACATAAAAGGAACTGATAATCTTACACCAGGCTATCAGAGCGAACTAGAAAAAACTATTAATTCAATTGATCCAACTCATTTCAAAGGGGATTATGTACCTAGCGGTGGAGTTGATGGTCCAGTCGGAGGGGGCAGTGATTTTGATTGTGATTCGGGAGATTTTGACTCACTCTTGTCTCTTCTTGGTAGCTAATTTTTACATTTATTATATTTATTCAAAAAAAGGTAATGCTGACTCTTCAGCATTACCTTTTTTTCGATTTAAACAATCTCGCCTAATGATGACAGATATTCTTTATTGGAATTTATAATGTCCTTATTTGCTTTAATTATTATTATTGAAGGCTTAGTTAACACTTTTTGAGATAAATTTTGGATGTCGTTTGGGGTTATACTGTCTAAAGTTTCAAAAAGTTTTCTTGTACCATCTATACCATACTCATAAACTAAATCATTTCTTGCTCCCGAGTATTCCAAATTATTGATAACGTTACTTTTGAAGTTAGTTTTTGCCATTTCAAGCTCTTCATTTGAAATTATATTATGTGTTAAATCTTCTACATTTTTTCTAAATGTGTTTAAAACGGTTTGAAGATTATTGGCATTGTTTTTATCTAAAGGTAAATGCGAGATTAAAGATAAATAGCCTAATCGCCCATCTGACTCAAGTAAAGCACCTGTCGCATATGAAAGCCCCTGATTGTGTCTTATTTCAGATTCAAGCCTAGAATTTCTTTGTTCACCTAATATTGTTCTCAATAGCTCTGATTCCATATTTTCCTTTACATCCATTTTTTGAGCAAGCTGAAAAGCTTGTTCAACTGCTGCATCAGAATTATCTATAACTTGCGTAATAATTTTTGTTTTTTGAATATTTGGAACCAGAATTTTATTTGCAATATTAATCCTCTCTTTTGGTTTTAATGTAAGCATATTTGAACCGATTAATTCAAATATTTCTTTTTTTTGAACTCCAAAAACTTCTTTTGGCAAAACTAAAATAGCTTTTCCTTGAGAATTTGTAATTAATTGTTTATGCAAATTAACAACATCATCTAAATTAATATCATCTATAGCCTTAGAATATTCCTCAGGGGAAAGATTATTTAAGATATTGTCGACATAGTTATAATTTGAATATTCCTCA
This sequence comes from uncultured bacterium, assembly GCA_903885635.1. Classification (GTDB taxonomy): domain Bacteria; phylum Cyanobacteriota; class Vampirovibrionia; order Gastranaerophilales; family Gastranaerophilaceae; genus CAIPUE01. The sequence continues at coordinate 726 of CAISJE010000136.1, read as the reverse complement.
TTATGGACTTGTTGGGTTTCTTTTTTATAATTTTTCTTGTAATAGTCCTTTAATAACTTTTTTGTTTCGTCTAATGATTTTGAAGTTAAATTAGGATTCAAAAGATTTTCTTTTATTAATTTTATTGTTTCTAAAGTATATTCAGGAGGACAAGTCGTTATTAACCCTAATTCATTAGCCTTAAGTTTTAATTCAGGCTCAGAAATATAAGGATATTTTGATTTGTAATTATCAAAATTATCTACTAACATAAAAGCTAAAACTCTTAAAGCCCCTGGTTTTGCATTTGCGATTTCATTCGATACAAAATCCAATCTAAAGGCTGTTTGGACAATTGCAGGAGATGTATCAACTATCAGTTGTAAATTGCTATCCGGATATTGATATTCAACTATATTTGAAGTGTCAAGAGTTGTTTTGCTTCCCGTAAAAGCTGGTTGAGCGGAATTTGCAGTTTTTGGGGCTTCATGCAACACTACTACGGCAGCTTTGTTTAAATCTAAATATTTTTTAGCAAAATCTTGCAAATTCTCTTTTGTTAATTTATCAATTAATTTTTTATATTCAAAGAAATTAATTTTGTTTGAATATAAAAGCTTCTCTCCACCGAGTATACTCATCACGTAAGAGCTTTCGTTAAATGAAGTAAAATTTTCTTTTAGGTGCATTTTTAATGATTCAAAATCCTTGTCCGCTATTGGTTTTTGAGCTAAATTATAAACGTAT
>CAISJE010000135.1 GCA_903885635.1 uncultured bacterium | reverse complement strand
ATAGATGACAAATTTGTTAAGGTTTGTGCAGGACTTTGGAATTTTCATTTAGATTTTGCATAAAGAGAACAAACCTTGATGAAAAATCGTCTTTTTAGTTTTTGGCATTATTTTATTTCGCAATATGTCTAATATAAAAAAGGCTTTGATTTAAAAATCAAAGCCTTTTTGGTTAAGAAGTCAAAAAGTTTAAAAGTTATCCCAAAGCTTTTGCCTTTTCGGCGGTATGTTTAATCAGCTCAAAAAATAATTTTTCAGTATTTTGATTATTCATAAAATCAATTCCGACTTCAGTACACCCGCCCTTTGTTGCGACACTTTTGACTAATTCTTCAGGCGAAAGGTCACTTTGAAGCATTAATTTCGCTGAACCTATTGCTGTTTGAGCTGCCAAAATAATTGATTTTTCATAATCCAGTCCCAATTTTTCTCCTGCAAGTGCCATTTCATTGATTATCTGATAAAAAAACGCAGGACCTGAACCTGAAATCGCCGTTAATACGTCAATTTTATCTTCCTCCAGCACAATACATTTTCCTATTTTGGACAAAAGTTCTTGAACAAATTCCACGTTGGCGTCTGATGCAAATTTACCTTTAACAATACCGCTCATACCCTCCATTATCATAGCCGGAGCGTTTGGCATTACCCGAATCACCGCAATATCTTTACCGATAGCATCTTCAATAGTTTTTGTGCTCACTCCAGCAGCAATTGAAACAATTAATTTATTTTTTGTTAATTCTCCTTTAATTTCTTTTAAAACATCTTTTATAAAATGAGGCTTTGTTGCAAGAAAAATTATATTAGAATTTTTAGCGATAATATTATTGTCCGTAAAAACTTCAATATTCAACTCCATTTTTTTCCAAGCCGCAAGTTCATTATTAATTTCTGATGCTGAAATATCATCATGCTTTAAAAATTTTGAATCCAAAACACCTTTGATTATTGCGCTTGCCATTTTACCGCACCCAATAAATCCTAATTTGAAGCCTGATTTTATTTCTGTTTCGTTCATATTAATTAACCTTCTTTCCTATTTGCCATTGACTATTAAGTATTTCTGTAATATTATCAATATACTATATAACAAAAAGGAGAATTTTGAAATGAGACGTACACTAGAAGGAACAAAAATAAAAAGACAAAGAGTAAGCGGGTTTAGAGCGAGAATGTCAACCCCCGGTGGACAAGCTGTTTTAAACAGACGCAGAGCAAGAGGTCGCCATAAACTTGCTGTGTCAGGAAGCAAAAGAGCTTAATTCCATAATAAAGTTTCAGTATTTAAAAATGCGCCGAATCCGTTGGACATGGCGCATTTTTTATGCGAATATTTAAATATGCTTAAAAAACAATTCAGATTACAAAAGAAATCGGCATTTAATGCTACATACAGAATAAAACACTCTTACTGTATTGCGGGGTTGGTTTTATGGGTCGGCAAGAAGAAAACCGATTCCTCATTCACAACCAAAGCCGGATTTGTTGTAAGTAAAAAAACTCACAAACGCGCGGTTAAAAGAAATCGCCTAAAACGCCTGATGAGAGAAAGTTATAGATTATTATTAAAAGAAGAAAAAATCCCTAAATCACAACAATATCTTTCCTTTATTTTTGTGGGATTTGAACGTGCGTTAGAACATGATTTTTCAAAAATGAAAGAAATAATTTATAACTTATTGACTAATATAAGAGGATAAACTAGCCGAAATGGGAATTGAAATCGCACAAGTTAAGACCATAGAAGAACTTCTGCCCGCAAGAGGACCTTATATTTATCCTGCGGGGATTAACGATAGCTATAAATCATTTTCAAAATATGGCCCCAAATCATCTGACCAGCCTAATTTAATGATTATAAATCCTATTTATGATTTGGATGGAAACGCAATCATGCCGGGGTATTATGAACTTCTTTTGTCCGAAGACAGACAAATTTTGATTTTAACCCAAAGTCAAAAAATTATTGCGACATTTCCTGTATTTAAACTTGAAGAGGATAAAAATCAAATGCAAGCGACTCAGCCAATGGACAAAAAATCTTTAAGAAAATCTCAAAAAGAGCAGACAAAAAAAGAAAAGCAGAACAAAAAGCTTATAAGAGAGGGGAAAATGGCTGAGGAACCTGAAATTTACACGAATGCAACACTTGAATATGATGTTGAGGGTGAATATTATTTGGTCAAATACGAACGTGGCAGGATTAGAGCTTGGGGCGTGCTTAAGAATTAACTAAACTTGCTCTTCTCATTCCAAAAATCGATATTAAAAACTCTCAAACAAAATCTTAAACGCAAGTCCGAGCGTTGCTACGTAAACATCTTAGAAACAATATTAAAAACATTTCTTAGTTGGCACTCTGCAACATTCATAGCACCATAAATCCACAAATTAATATTATCACTAAAGACATCTAAATCACCATCCTTAAACACTCCAACTGAAAATTGTAATTGGTCATCTATGTTACTTTCAACTTCTTTTATAGCAATAGCTACTTTGTCAGATGCTGTACCTAATTCCGCATATTTTTGAGTATACGTAACAGGTCAGCAGGAAAAAATTTCATGCAAATGGAGCATGAAAAATTGACATGAAGTGTTAAATTAATTGAATGATAGATGAAAGATGTAAAGACTGTTCATTATTCTTGGAATTTCAAGAATTAAAGAAAATGTT
>CAISJE010000134.1 GCA_903885635.1 uncultured bacterium | reverse complement strand
ATTGTGCCTTTAAAAACATGAATGCGGTAGAGGACAGATTAGTTGAAGCATCATTATTTTACGAAAATCATACCAATATTGTTCAATCAGTAACCGGTTTTGATTGGATAGTTAATACTTTATTGATTGCAAATTAGTATGAACGAATGAAAAGGGCTACGCCCTTTTCATTAATTATAATAAAATAATTCTTAATAAAGTAGGTTGACATTCTATGTTACGTAATACATAATACTATTATAGGAGATAATATTATGAAAAAACTTATAGAATTAACAACCGTCGGCGAAATGCTTAAAGAAGAATTTATTGAGGCTTTTAAAATTTCTCAAAATGCTTTGGCAAGAGCCATTTTTGTTCCGCCTAATCGCATTAGTGAAATTATTAACAATACAAGAAGAATTACAGCCGACACAGATTTGAGATTAACAAAGTATTTCGGATTAAGCCAAGGTTATTTTTTGCGTTATCAAGAGGATTACGAATTGAGAGTGGCGAGACATAAAATTGCCGATGAAATAAATCTAATTCAACCGATTAAACAGCCGGCGTAATAAGTGAAAAGTGAGAGATGAGAAGTGAATCTCAAACGGTGGCAATCTCGCACTACTGTGATTGTTTGTAATCTGTTATTTATACTTTTTTATTTCCCTGTGCCGATAATTTTTCCGTTTTCATCATAAATAACCCCGTTAATAGAATGGGCGATAAGCTTTCCATCCGGTGAAAATCGAAACTGTTCCTTTTTAGATACAGTTAGACTCGAAAGGATAAGTTTTCCGTCAAAATTATACCTATAACCCCTGTGAGGATAAATATTAACAGATTTATCGTACTTATCAACGTACATCAGATTATTATTTTTGCCGTAAATATAAGCCTTATCAGATTCGTTTTTATATTGAACCGTAATCCCTATAACAACTCCCTCATTATTATAAGAATAGACCATTTTTTGCACGTTACTACTGTTTTGAAAGCTATATGGACCTGAAATATCAACGCTGTCCGTTTGCCCATCTTGCAAATATTCTCTTGCAGAATCCGTATTAAAAGAAACCCCGCCTTTAAGTTCTGTGGCACCTACACAACTCGCAAAAACAATAAATAACATCAATAATAAATAGAGTTTTTTCATTTTTCCTCCTTTTTATCAATCTATTTTGTAATAATATTCCAATTCGCCTGTAAAATCTAACTTTTTTGCATTTTTTTTAAATATTTTTGATTGAAAAACGCCGTGTTTTGCCAAAAAATACTTTAAACTTACGGATAAAACGCCAAATCCGTATTGGCAAGAACGGACAAAATTAATTGAAGACGCTTCTTTAAAATATTTTGTCGGACAAGAGATTTCGCCGATTTTGTAACCGTAATAAAAAAGTAACGCCAAAATTTCGTTATCGAATATAAAATCATTATCGCAATCTGCCAGAGGTAATTTTTCTAAAATTTCTTTTCTAAATCCTCTAAATCCTGTGTGGTATTCGGATAATTTTTCACCGATTAAAATATTTTGAACTCCTGTCAAAAATTTATTAGCCAAGAACTTGTAAAGCGGCATGCCACCTTTGAGCGCTGAATTTCCGAGCATGCGAGATGCCAAAACAGTATCATATTGACCAAAAGCCATCATCGAAACCATCGCAGGGATGAGTTTTGGAGTATACTGATAGTCGGGATGAAGCATTATAACAATGTCCGCATTGGCTTTTAAAGCTGCCTTGTAACAAGATTTTTGGTTTGCACCGTAACCTTTATTTTTGTTATGCACAATTGTGGTTATGTTCAACTCTTTGGAGACTGTTTTTGTATTATCTAAAGAGTTATCATCAACCAGAATAACTTCATCCACAAAATCATGGTAAATCTCGTCATAGGTTTGCTTCAACGTCTTTTCGGCATTGTAGGCAGGCATTATTACAACGACTTTTTTACCGTTAATCACTATTCTTCTACTGTTTCTTCTTCTGTTTTATCAACTTCTTCTGCAAAGTTTTCAGTTCTTATAGAAGCTGATTTATCTTTAGGTGAAAGGGTTTTATCTTTGAATTTTTTAACTTGTCTATCCAATTTATCTGCGAGCAAATCAATGCTTGCATACATGGAATCCGCAGATTCTTCGCAGTGTATTGCACCGGAATTAAGCTTGCAAGTAACTTCAGCAACATGCTTTCCTGTCGCCGCAGGATTTTTAATTACAGACAAAACAACTTCAATTCCTTGAATTTGATCGTAATGAGTGGTAACTTTCCCAATTTTTTCTTTAACATACGCCTTGATAGCGTCTGTGATTTCTATATTTCGTCCGTTTACATAAATGTGCATAAATACCTCCGTTTCATTGATACTTTTTTAGTATACAACAAAAAAGTAAAAAATGGAAAAAGAGGTTTGTAGGTCAGTCGATGCAAGAGCATTAAAACCATTTTATCTTTGTCGTCATTGCGAGACAAAATTTTTCAAATTGAATTTTTTTTGACGGACCGAAGCAATCTTGTTCGTCTTTAGCCATAATGCAGAGAGATTGCTTCGGTATAATCTGTACCCCCAGAAACTTGGCAACTTTTTTTGTTGCGTTGTTCTTAAGTAAAAAAAAGCGAAATTTCCCCAAACTTCGCTTATTCAAAAAATCTCTTCATTATTCCCGCTGATTAGTCGTGAAGCACTTGCTGCAATTCTACGTCGGGCGTTCCTATCACCCTTACCAGCTCCAGAACGGCTGCTTTCATTTGACATTTTTGTGTCGTTCCGCTAAAAAAGTCGTTATAAAAACAACCTTCACAAGTACACCCTCTCTTATAACAATCTATAGCTGTCGGCGTCCATCTTCTGACGGCTACAGCTCTCCCCATATCATGACTTCTGAACAATATCGTTCCCTCCACTAATATATAAATTTGACTATTTAGATATAAATCAAACTTAGATTTGTTTTACCAATACACATTCTGTGTTATACAACTACCCCAAGAGGCTCATTCAGCCTTGCTTTAATTCTATTATAAGGACTAAGAATGTTTTTGCAAGAGTGTTTTAGTTACAATATTACATTTTGAAACAATCAACCCAATCATGCATGCACGCTATATTTGAAGTATATCCAACATGATATATCGCAAGCTATATCATGGTTTCAGGAGTTCAAACCATGGAAACATGCATGGGGCATGGCTTTCCATGATTTGAATTTTCATTAAGAAATGTAAAAGTTAAGGCATGGGCATGCCTGTTAAGTGAGTAGTGAACGGCGACAGTAAACGGTAAACGGTAAACGTAAACGGTGAACGGTAAACGGTGAACGGTGAACGGTAAACGGTGAACGGTGAATGTTTTGCCCACCAATCCTTCCACTCGCCGTCATTGCGAGACAAAGGGTTCTTGGGTGGAAAACCATTGAGGGAACGAAGCAATCTCATTCGCCTTTAGT
>CAISJE010000133.1 GCA_903885635.1 uncultured bacterium | reverse complement strand
TTAACATTTTCTAACAAATTTTGCATTTGTTCTGCAGTTCCATCAGGAAATGGTAATTTAGGTCGCATAATTCCTCCTGTAAATTATTACTTACAAGATTTATTATACATTAATACTTTATTGATTGCAAATTGGTATTACCTGTTTCAATACGGCTAATATATTTTTCATGAACTTCTAAAATTTCAGCAAGTTCAGCTTGCGTAAGCCCTTGCTTCATTCGTGCGAATTTAACATTCAAACCAAATTTTTTCAAAATATCGAATTTAGACATACTGTTATATTATAAGTATTGACAATATGTTTAAACATACTTATAATACTCACAAAGAACACTTTAAATACTACTAGCTAGGAGCAAAATATGTTTAAAATAATAGATGGATATTTTCCACAAAGAATTGCAGGTATTATGATAGGAAGGTCAATGATTAGAAAAGTTTTAACATTGGTGATTGTTTCTGCAATTACGGTGTCATCGTCACAGGCAATGGAATTACAACAATCTCAACTTGACAAAATATTCCCCGCAGGAAAAATAATTAGACAGAATAAGCAATATAGTGATATGGATTATATGTTATTAATGACAAATCCCAAATTATATAAACAAAGAATTTTGGAGCGAGAAAAATTTAATGAAAGTATAAATTTCCCTCATGGTCATACGGGGTCAAGTCCGCATATCTATATTCAAGGTGAAACTGTTCAAGAAAAAAATAAGAAAGATATAGATAATGCAATAACGGATGTAACTAAAGGAGAATAGGACGTGGTTAAAAGATTTTTAATATTGATATTTGCATGCATAATGTTTCAAAATGCTTCCTACTCTGCAAATTGGCAAGAACTTCAAGCATCAAATAATAATAAAGCCTATATCGATTTAGATAGTATAGTGATAAAACTTCCTAAACTTTACTATCAGGTTAAATATGAAAAAGACAATAATTATTATATTTTCGATTTTGTATCAAGCTACAATGACAAAACATCAAAAATATTTAGCGTTGATAAATATGAAAATAATGGAAAATTCTTAGCAAGTAACCAAAAGGAAGAGTCACACTTAATGAACTCTTTCACAGAAAGCCGAGAAGAAAAAGAAGCAAAATTGAGTTCTATTAGTATTTCACCGAATTCTATAAGCGAAGTTGCTTATAATCATGTTTGTTCTATTGTTAAAGCCAATAATGAAAAAATGGAACAGTTGAACAATACTCTAGTGCCTATAAAAATCAAAAAGGATACAGTTCTTGAACTTATTGATGCGAATAATGTCGTAATAAACATGCAATTAAAAAATGCCCAAAATAAAGATATCAAAGAATTTGAGGGTGACATAAATGTTTATGATGCATCCAATAATAAAATAGCGAAGTTAAATATTAAGGGCGATAAAATAAAAAAACAATCCACTAGAACATTAAGCTATTCTTGGAGCACTTGGGATAATACCAATGACCATCAGATGGTAGAAATACGTAGAAGAAGCAGTAATAACTTAATTTTTGTTTTTACTCCTTCTATAATAATATTTGAAGATAATACAAGATTATAAAAATTAAGAATATGAAAGAAAAGTAATATATTTTCATAGAATTAAGTAATATGAAAAATCCTATCATTATAAAATATATTGATAGCCCTAAACTAAATACTACTTAAAAATCATTTATAGTCTCTTAATGGCTTATTTTAGCTATATATATTTTAATACGTGCACATAAAAATATGAACCAATGTACCCTTTATAATAAAAAAAATGACTAAAAATGCACAACACTTTTGACCAAATTGCATTTTTAAAATAATTGTTGATAGAGGAAGAATGCTACATTCCAATCATAGCTTGCGAATAGCACACAAATAATGAGTTGAATTAACTAAAGAGTCCTAGGCACAGTATATACAGCCATTTTTTAGTGTTTGTTAAGAGATGTAAAGATGAATTTTTGCATCTTCTTTTCCCTTGAAACGACTACTAACAGTATCTTTTTGACATATACGAGTAAAGACGAATATTTTTTTATTTTAAAATTGCCTTCAATTCCTCTATTTAGTGGTGTTTTTGGTATGTTCCTATGGATTATCCCTTTTAAGTGGCATCCATGCCTTATGCAAAGGACATAATGGCAAAGATTTACTCAGAGAGATTTTTAGAGGTTTCCTAAAATCAAACAGTTGACAAATTATATTTTCTGTATAAACGCTCTCAGGGATTGACTTTCAGCCAAAATGAGTTATGATGATTTTGTAGGCAAAATCCAATTTTTTATTAAAATAATAAATTGGATTGTAATAAATTTAAACCCCATTGGTAAAATCAGGACGAAGAAGTTCTTCTTTAGTGTGCCTCGATTTGCAATATGAAAAAAGGAGAAAAAAAGAAATGAAAACGAAAAAAATAAGCATATTTGATAAATATAAGTTTTTTATGCGATGTAGAGAAAGTAAGAAATACCTAGATTGCTTTGAAAAAGCTATTGTACTAGGTGATGGATTTATTAGAAATGCTTATATTTTGATATTTGAAGTTGAACAATAGAAAGGCATTGATAATGAAGAAAAGTAATAAAAAAAAATAAAAAGAAAATATATTTTGTAGTCGATAATATAAAAAATGCAGATTGCAGGTGGACTAACCCAATTAAAAAGCAATATGGTTATCTAAAAATTCCAAGAGATTTTTTAATCAAATTATTATCCAAAAGAAAATTTATGTACTGGGTTAAAGATGGGGCTTACTTAAACGGTGAGGATAGCGAAAAGGAGTCAAGCCTTTATTTGCAAAGACTTGTTGCAACCTTATACTACAATGCCGTTGGGCTATTTTGCCATCATTTGAATAAGGTAAAGGGTCAAAATGATATTTGGAATTTAATTCCAATAGAAAAAAGTCTGCATGACGAAATTGATGGGTGGAAAAATTTTGAGAAAGGCTTTAACAAAGCAATTGAATATAAGAAAGAATTACAAATTAAGCAATTCTATAAAACAAACTCATCAAGATGGTCGTTAGCAAGTGATGAAGGGGTTATTTTTATCATAATAAAATTAAAGGCAAGTGGCATGAATACAAGAAAAATAATAAAGCGGATGCAAGATAAAGTCTGTGAAAAGAAAGTTCGTGAGTATTTAAGGTTTTTTTATTTCTCTGAAGAATTTTTAGAATTTCTTGAAAGCCAATCAATAGAAGAGTTTTTAGATTTATATACCAATTTAGACAGCAAATGGATGTATGTCGTTAATTGGGAAATGAATAAAGATAAGAATTTACAAGAATTTGAGGCTTTAATTGAGGCACAAAAAAGCGTTAGCAATAATCCTGAGTTTTTACTCTCGGATTATAGGAGTGATGAGGGTATTGACTATGGTTATATGAATGTAGAAGATATGTTAGAGGAGTTATTTTAATGGCAAGTGAAGATATTAAGCAAATCTACTTCTTAACAACTCCCGAAGTAGCTAAAGTTCTAAGAACTACTTCAGACACATTAAGGAAAAGGATGGAAAAGGGACAATATAAGGGATTGTATAGAAAAGAAGGAAAATATAATCTTTGGGACAAGCAAAAACTCTTTGACTATTTAGATTTAACAGCTTGATTATAGAAAATTTTATTTTATACTTTTGACCTGGTTATTTACATAAAAAAGAAAGAGAGGTAAAAATGGTCGTTAAGCAAGACCCAAGGAATGGGCGTTGGACATTTGAATTTATGATTAAAGGTAAGCGTTATCACAGGAGCGTACCTGAAGCTACAAAGAAAACAGAGGCTGAAAAAGCTGAAGCTGTGTTTAAAGGAGAACTTCTACAAGGTCGATATAAACTTGCTGATGGAAAGAAGTATCTTAAATTGAGTAGGTTAATTGCGATATACAAAGATTACTCAAAACAGAATAAAATAACATACAAATCAGATTTTTATAATGCAGATACTTTTTTAGAGATTGTGGGTGATAAAACGATAGACGAAATAACTCCAAATGTAATAGAAAAATGGAAAAAAGTTAGACAAAATTCTAAAGCTAAAACAAGTATAAAAAACGGATATAAAGAACTTGATAGGCTTGTTGCAAAATCATCTATCAATAGAGAAATGAGAAGCCTTTCCAAGATGTTTTCCATTGCAGTAGATAATGATTGGCTAGATTACAATCCATTTTTCAAAGTTCCAAAATTTAGAGAAGAAAATAAACAAACCGAAATTTTGACTCCAGAAAAAGAAATAATTTTGCTAAAAAAAGCAGAAGGTACGTTTATCCGTCCAATGCTAATTTGTGCACTACATACGGCAATGAGAACTGCAGAAATAAAACAATTAAAATGGTCTTGTGTTAATTTGACTGAAGGTTACATTGATGTATTGAAGACAAAATCTGGAAGACCAAGGCAAATTGCGATTTCTGATGTTTTAAGAAATGAATTAAATAACCTTACCAAGTTATCTGATTATGTTTTTACCAATCCTAAAACATTAAAGCCATACGTCAACATAAGAGACCGATTTGTGGATATATGTGAAAGTTCAGGAATAACAAATCTTACACCATATTCATTGAGACATACGGCGGCGACAAGAATGGTACAAGATGGAATAGACTTATCAACGGTTCAAGATATACTTGGACACGCTAATTTGAGAGTAACACAAAGATATTCTCATCCTGTTCCCGAGAGAAAGAAGCAAGCAATAGAGGTATTAAATAAGTATTATGTGAACCCACAAGAAGTTGCGTGAATTACACACCATTTACACACAGAATATAATCTTAAAAAACAAAAGACCCTCAAAAGGGTCTTTTTTATGGAGCGGGAGACGAGGCTCGAACTCGCGACATCATCCTTGGCAAGGATGCATTCTACCACTGAATTACTCCCGCGTGGCTTAAACCTATTTTACACAATCAAAAAAAAAATGCAAGAGATAACATTCCTTTACCATGGGTTTGTTAAATTAGACAGTTGACATTTTTTCTTGTTTCTTATTTAATATAAATACTAGACAAGAAAGTTAGAAATGAAAATTAAAAATAGCACATCAAGCAATATATGTTGTTGCTGTAAAATTCTTCAGGGATTTTACGGTTATTTGTGTTAAATATAGCATAAATTTTTAAGAAGCCCGTAATTTCTCGTTTGAACTTACGGGCTTCTTTTTAGCGTGAATTTATATTAAAAAAGGGAAACAAATGAAAGTCGAAATTAGCAAAAAGCATTCAATGCAAAATAAAAATAGTACAAATAATACACAACCAAGTTTTGGAGGTCCGCTGGACGGAGCGTTAACGCAGGCACTTATTACTATTGATACAAACTCAATGGTGAATGCGGCATTGGTCGATGTATTCGCGATGGTAATTCCAAGAACTTACATCGATACAAAAGAGCGAAATGAATATGCAGGCGCAGAAACTTTATTCAGGGAATTGACAGGAACTTTTATTGCTTGTCTTTCAGCCGGATATATTGCAAAAGGAATTGCAAATTTATATAACCAATTTGTCGAACCTGAAACAAAAATAAACCCTAAGTCTTGGCTAATAAACGACAGCCTAAATCTTTTAAAACATTCTTGGGATAAAAGCGGTAACAATGTTGAAAAATATGTTTCAAATGTTTTCTTCAATGCTTCGGGTATTGAAAATAAGAAGACTTTTGCTTGGCAAGATATAAATTGGGGAAATATTGAATGGGCAGATAGTCCTAAATGGGGTAATATTAATTGGAAAAATGCTGCTTATAAAAATATCCAGAATAATTTAAAAAGCGAAAAACAAATAATAACAACTTTGAGCAAAATCATTGAAGATAAAAATATCCATGCAGATGATGCGAAACAAATTTTGGGAATAATTGAACACAGAATTACAAACGCATTTAAAATTGACAATTCGGTCAATATAAAACTTGATGAAAAAACACTAAATTCGTCATTGAAGAATATAATCAGAGATGTTTATGATATGGGTAAAGATGTTTTCACAAATAATTCAATAAATATAGATTCTGCATTCAAAAAGCTTCAAAAAATGAACAAAGTGAAAACCTTGGGGGCTTTGGCTATTGCATCTACTCTCGGGCTTACAAATCAGTATATTAATAGAATAATTACAAAAAAACGAACCGGTACAAGCGCATTTGTAGGCGAGATTAACTATAATAAAATCAAAGATGAAAAACAGGAAACTTCATTTAAATCTCAAAAGGAAAAAAATAATGGTGCTAAACTATTAGGTTTAAAATTACTTGCCAGTGCCGGGATTATTGCATTGGCTGCAGGGGTCATGAAAATTAAAAGTCCAAAAGATTTCGTCAAAAAACTTGAATTTTCAGGTCCGATAACAAGCGGAAACGCTATAAAAACTGTTTATACATCGCTTTTGGTCGGGCGCTTCTTGGCTTCACAAAATCAGACAGAACTTAGAGAATCTACGACAAGAGATTACTTGGGATTTATGAATTGGCTTGTACTCGGAGGTTTTGCGTCGAAAGGGGTTGCTCAATTATTGGACAAAAAACAAGACAGCCTTTTTAATGTAAATAAAGCAGGCGCAGGCTTAAAACATTGGTTGAACGATATTTCTTTGAAGTCCCATGCTGAAATTGCTTCGAAAGGAACAGAATTTGCTAAGAAAAATGTTTGGAAATTAAACTTGGCACATGCTGCAGGATTATTATACTCGACACTTGCACTAGGGTTTCTAATCCCATTGTTAAATATTGCGGTAACTAAATCTCAACATAAAAAAAACTCCTCTAAAATCGCAGATAAAAATTGATAGTCCAAAACCGCAAAATTTTAATTATACATCCTTGGAGGAAGCGGAAAAATCCAAAAAATGTTAATTTTTCCGCAATTCTTGGTCTATTTAACCTATTTTTAAAAAAATATGTGTTGAATTGTAAATGTTCAGTGATATAATAGCAAGTAAATATATCTTTTATTTTAAAATATAGGTATAGATAAATTTAATATTACAATTCAGGAGCATATGATTAACAGTCTTCAAAAAGATTCACATATTACTCGATATAGTCGACACCGCAATTCGTACCGTTCACAGAGTAGTGTGTACAAAAATATGAAAAATATTGCGCCTGAAAATAACTCTGAGATAATTACAAAAAAGCCCGCTGAAATAAATTTCAGCGGGCTTTTAAGTGCAAAAAAACCTTTTAATATTTATACCAGCCCAAGAGTCAAGAGATTTTTAGAACTGGCTCACAATAATCCTGCCATATTTAATGCCGTATTTTCTTTAGGGTTGACTTGTATATTAAGACCTGCTTCAATAATGGTTTTGCCGAGTGATAAAAAACACGCAGATGATAACAAATATGCTTCAGCTCACTCAATAGCCTCAGGAATTATTGCTTATGGCTTATCTGTTGTTCTTTTGTCGCCAATTTCAGACGGGTTTAAGAAAATCGGGGACGGTTTTGAAAAAATTGCAACAAATCAAAAATTAAATAATTTAGATAGGCTCTTAAAAAATCCGAAATTAAATTATTTAAAAGATGAAAAAGCAATTTCCGCTGCCGGAAGCATTATAAAGATGCTCCCTGAAACCATTATCGCGGCTCCAAGAGCAGCCATAACAATCGCTCTAATCCCGCCTATATTGAAATATGTTTTCGGATGGGAGAAAAAGAAAAAAGATAATAGCATAAATTATTTCTCGAATAATTATATGGCTGTAAATTTCAAAGGAGATAATCATACAAAATCCGCAGCGTTTAAAGGTGTTATGGGAGGAGCGAAATAATGCAAATTATAGCTATTTCTTCTAACATTAATAATTCTCAAAATGTAACTTTTAAGTCAGCGCCGATTAAGTCAAATTTTTTCAAGCCGTTTAAAGATACAATGTCTCCTGTAACCACAAGATATAATGGATTTATGGATAAAACAACAGATAAGATTGCCGAAAAACTTGTCAAAATTTTAGAAAAACCTTTTGCTGAAAGAATTATAACTAAAGTAAAAGATGTTAATAATATAGTTACTCATTTTACTGCGATTACCAGCGTTGTTCTTTCGGGATTTTATATCAAAAAGACATTAGGTAATAAAAAACTGGACGACAAAAATAAAAAAACATTGGCGATTAATCAAGCTGCAGTTACCGTTTTGTCGGCAGGATTAAGCTACGCTATTGATGCCACAGCCAAAGATAAGGTTAAGGCTTTTACAAAGAAATTTTTGGAAATAAATGACATAAAAACTCCTGAGCAAATTAAAATATACAAAGATGGAATAAAAACTGCTTCTACGATAATGATATTTATGACAATATATCGATTTGTTGCGCCGGTAATTATTACACCGTTTGCAAATTATATCGGACACAAATTACATGAAAACGAACAGAAAAAGAAAATAAGTGAGGCAAAATGATTAACAATTTAACGAAAATTTCATACGATCCTCCGCATAGCCGACGAATGAAGCAATCTGCTGATTTTGAAATGACTGGAAGTGCGAAGAAAAGTGCGCAAAAGAATGCGATTGAAAGAATGATGAAAAACGAAAATAGAATAAAGAGAGAGCCTGCGAATGTGAATTTTTGCGGGCTTTCTAGTCCTAAAATGGAAAAGTTTTTAAAGAGTGAAGGCTTTAAAAATGCTTTAGAAAAAATAAACGATTATCATTTGGTAGCAGGGCCTGCATTTGCTTTAATTTTAACCGGTATATTCCGTCCAGCATCGATTATGATGCTCCCCGGCGACAAAAATAAAGATGATAAAAAATATGCCTCGGCTCACTCAATAGGTTCAGGCGTTATAGGATTTTTGATTTCAAGCATACTGTTTGTCCCACTGGGTGATGCGGCAAAAGCATTTAGTGCAAATCCTAAAGATTTTATTACAAAGAAAAACTCTTATCTGCTTAAAAACGAAGAAGCCTTTAATACAGCAACAAAAATCATAGGTAGATTGCCTGATATTATTGGGTCTGTTCCAAAGGGTATTTTAACAATCGCTCTAATCCCGCCAATTTTAAAATATGTGTTTGGATGGGAAAAGAAAAAACCTGAAGTTAAAGAAGAACCTTATGTTTTTAGAAGTTACTCATTTTTGAATTTTAACGGGTTAAAAAATGATGACAAAAAAATATTCCAAAACTTTATGGGGAGGACAAAATAATGAATATTCAAAGAATTTCTCCTAGAATTTATGATTCTAAAACCAGAACAAACGGCAATTCAAAAAATCCAATTAGTATAAAATCTGAAGTTAGCTTCAATGGTGCTATTGGGACACAATATAAAAAAATTATGGGACCATCAATAACAACAATGGCAAAATGGTTTGGAATGTTGGCTCAGAGCAAAGCGTTTGAAAAAATCGTAACTTGGGCAAACAAAAAAGATATAATTAAAAATAATTTACTTGCACATCTTTTTGTAGTCGGTAGTGCGGTACTTTCAAGCTTCTACATAGGCAAAACCTTGAATAACGACAAAATGGACAAAGACAAAAGAAGAACTTTGGCGATTAATCAAGGTGCTACGTTTATCATATCAACAATACTGGGATATACGGTTGATAAAAAAATGGATAAAACCGTTGAAAATTTCATTAAAAAATATAAAACCTTAAATAAAGGCGGAATTAATTTAGAAAAACAGGCAAAAGGTATTGACATAGCGAAAAAACTTATAATATTTGATACAATGTATCGATTTATCGCACCTGTATTGGTTACGCCACTTGCAAATCATATAGGGAACAAAATGCAGGAGAAAAAAAATCCGACTGCGTAGGGAATAGACGAAAGTAAAAAGTGAAGAAGTAAAAAGTGAAGAAGTAACGGCGAAAGCCTTGTACTTTTCACTTTCGTCCGCTTAATACTTGACTTTAGGTCATTTTTTGACGACAATGAGTCCATTGTAAAAAATTATGCGAATATTTAACGAAATAGATACTAATAAGAATTTGTCACTGGCGTTTGGTTTTTTCGACGGAGTGCACATTGGACATCAAGCGGTTATAAAGAGTGCCGTAGATTTTGCACGTGAAAATAATACAAAATCGGCTATTATTACGTTTCAAGACCACCCGTGTTGTTATTTCTATCATGTACAACCAAAATATATAATAACAAAGAATGATAAAGTTAATTTTTTTGAAGATTTGGGGGTAGATTATCTTTATTTCCTTAAGTTTGATGAATATTTAGCTATGATGAGTGCGTCCGAGTATTTGAAAGATGTGATTATAAAAAACTTTGCTCCTGCGGCGATTTCCACGGGGTTTAATCATTATTTCGGTGCAAAAAAATCGGGCGACGTGAATCTGTTAAAGCACATGCAGGAGGAATTGAATTATAAACACTTTGAAGTTTCGCCTGTTCTTTATAATTCCGAGATTGTTAGCAGTACAAGAATTAGAGAGGATTTGGCACTCGGGAACGTTGAATTTGTAAACGCGATGCTTGGATACAATTATTTTCTTGAAGAAACGGTAATTGAGGGGCAAAAACTCGGTAGGCAGTTGGGATTTAAAACGGCAAATTTAATCTATCCTGAAAATCTTGTCGAAATTGGTCGAGGAGTTTATAAGGTTTTGGTTGAATATGACGGCAAAATGTTTAACGGGGTAGCTAATTACGGGCTTCGCCCGACAATTTCCAAGAATGAAAAATCTGTGCTGGAAGTTCATATTTTAGATTTTGATAAGGAAATTTACGGAGAAAAAATCAAGGTAACATTTTTAAGAAAAATTCGCGAAGAAAAAAAGTTTAATTCGTTGGATGAACTAAAAGCTCAAATTAAACAAGATATACTGTGATTACAACTCGTTATGAGGATTTATCTGAACAGACATGAGAAAATTTTTTTTAAATCAATTTTAAAATAAGATAAAATTATTTCTAAAATAAACCTGTTTACCCCTCTTTTACCAAGCGTTGAGTTAAAGGATTTACGGTTCTTAAAAATAAAATTTAAGGTATCTTTTCTTATTTTTTTATTATTTTCGATATTAATTCGAGTTATTTCATCGTCATTGTAGCGTTTACATCCGCAAACCTGTTTACTACACCCTGCATTTTGTTTATGTCTTCTATACCCAACCAAAGGTGCGTAAACAATAATTGAACCGCCGATTAGGTGAGCAAAATTCAGTAAAAATTTGTCAGGGCAGATTCTCCAATTTTCGGGGGTGTCATACTGTAAAAACAATTCCAATGCCGATTTTCGAAACATGTTTGCGCTCATCGCCGACCAGTGCCAACCTCCGAATGGAGCTTCTTTCAGGCTCAAAACCTTAAAATCCACATTATCAATGTCTATTTTAAGCAAATCGTCAAGCGATTTGAGTTCAAAACTTTTTTCTTTTTGAAAAGAAGATATTGAATAAGTAGTGTGAAGTTCATCTTTTTCACCAATTTCAACCAATTGCCCCGAGACAAATGCAACACTTGATGCCAAATGTACTCTGATTAAAGTTTTGGCATAATCCTTTACCAAAATATCATCAGAATCAATAAAACTAACGAATTGTCCGTTTGCATTCAAAAGCCCTGTTTGCATAGCTGCCATTTGACCTTTGTTTTGAGTATGCTCGATTAATTTGATATTTATTTCTTGATTATCATTAATAAATCGCTTGATTTTTTCAACGGAATTATCGCTTGATTTATCATCAACAATTATTATCTCGACATTTTCGTAAGATTGATTTTTAATACTTTCAAGTGTTTTAATCACGTAATTTTCGTAATTGAACGAAGTTACAATAAAACTGATTAATGGTAATTTAATTAATTCTGTCAATTTTTTGCCTCATGTTAATTATTTTTTTTATTATGAAGTAAAGATGAAATCAATGAAAAGATAATAAATATTAATCCAATTAGTCCTGTGATGACTTCCGGCACCTCATGAAAACTTGAAATCAACATTATAACCGCCAAGGCACCGATTGCCCAATGCGCGCCATGTTCGAGATAAAGATATTTATTTAGAGTTTTCTTCTCTACTAGCATAATAGTCAAGGAACGGACAAACATTGCACCGATTGAAAGCCCTATTGTTATAATCAAAATATCCCTGCTTAACGCAAACGCCCCCAAAACTCCATCGAGCGAAAAAGAAGCATCTATTAATTCAAGATATAAAAAGCCAACAAGCCCTGAACCTTTGACTACAGTCGCAAATTGTTTTACGCTTTCATCTTCCTTTTTTTCAAGCCAATGGGTTACACCGTCAACAAGCAGGTAAATTATCACCCCGCTAAGACCTGCCAAAACTACAAATAATCGTTGTTCAATATTAACATAATGTTGAACAACAAACAAAGACAAAAGTACTATGATAGTTTCTGCACCGTTAATAGTCCCAAAAATTTGAAGACGTTTTTCCAAATCCTTAATCCAATGAACCTCTTTTTTATCATCAAAAAAGTAGGATAAAAACAGCATCATTAAAAAAGCACCGCCAAATGCCACAATTGGTGCATACGTTTGATGGAGATAATCAGCGTATTTAATTGAATCGGTGAGCGCAATTTTTGTTACCTCAAGTAAGCTTATGCGTGCAAATACGGCCACGACAAGGACAGGAAATAAAAATCTCATCCCAAAAACGGCGATTGCAATCCCCCATGTTAAAAATCTGGCTCTCCATTTTTCATTCATTTTTTCTAATTTTATTGCATTTATAACAGCATTGTCGAACGATAAACTAACTTCCAATACACTCAGAACTAAAACAATAAAGATGTTTGTCAATCCGCTTCCGGCCTGAACATGTTCGCCCCAAAAATAAGCTAATATAACTCCTAAAATTGTAACAATATATGAGCCTGTAAAATAATGCAACTCTCTATCCTTCTTTCTTTTAGTTCAATTATACATTAACTAAGCCAATAATGCAATTCGGTATAAGTATTGGCATAAAAAAATCCCGATTATTTTCAAATCGGGTCATAGCTGAATCGTGTTAAGTATAAAGTGTTGAAGAGGCTTTCCCCCTCTCAACTTTTCTAAATTATACATTAACACCGTTGCTTTAGATATTAGACACGTGGGTATAAGATTAATCCCGAATGGATATGTTGTTTATTTTTAATTGTTGCTTCAAAGTCTTTATTGGCAATGTATTATAATGAAAAATTGATGCAGCTAATGCCGCATCAGCGTTAGCCAGCTCAAAAACATCCTTAAAATGTTCTACGCATGCCCCCGCACCTCCCGAAGCGATGACAGGTATATTTACATTTTTAACAACGAGGTTTGTCATATTTAGGTCAAACCCGTTCTGTGTCCCGTCAGCATCCATGGAGGTTAGTAAAATCTCACCTGCGCCAAGCTGTTCAACTTTTTTTACCCAATCTAAAAGTTTTATGCCGGTATTTTTTTGCCCTGCATTTATAAATACATAAAAATCACCCTCGCTAAATTTTGCGTCAATTGCCACCACAACACACTGCGAACCAAAATAATCAGAAGATTGTTTTATCAAATCAGGATTTTTAACCGCCGCGGAATTTATTGCAATTTTGTCAGCGCCTGCTGAAAGCAGGCGCTTCATATCTTCGATTGAGGATATCCCGCCTCCGACAGTAAACGGTATAAAGACCTGTTTTGCAACACTTTCCACCATTTTTAAAGTGGTTTTACGCCCCTCATTCGTCGCCGTAATATCAAGAAAAACCAATTCATCCGCACCCGCATCAGAGTATTTTTTAGCTAATTCAATCGGATCGCCTGCGTATTGCAAATTCTCAAAGTTAATTCCTTTAACCGTTTCGCCATTTTTGACGTCTAAGCAAGGTATTATACGTTTAGCAAGCATTTTTATCCCCCATAAATATTTTTACAAACTTTCCAACGCTGCAATTTTCATCTTATCAACATCAGGAAATTTTCCAGTCCAAATTTCTTGAGCTTTTGCTGCCTGATTAATTAGCATGTCAAGCCCATTAATTGTTTCAAGCCCATATTCCTCGGCTTTTTTAAGCAAAACAGTCTTTGCAGGATTATAAATCACATCATAAATAATTGTCTTTTTATCCAAATTTTTAACCGCTTCATAACTCAATGGCATTTGGTCGGCAGAATTTCCTTTCATTCCAATCGGAGTTGTGTTAATTATCATAGCCGAATTGAACAACTCACCCATACTTGAATTCTGATACAATTTAAACACCGTGTCAGGAAAAGTTTGCCTCAAGTAATTCACCATGTTAGACGAATTAATTATATTTCGTGAAAAGAAATTAATCTGCTCAACGCCCAGCTCAACAAGCCCAACAGCTGCAGCACGAGAAGCTCCACCTGTTCCTAAAATGCTTACATTTGATTTTTTTAATCTTTGTTGGATATTTAAAGGGATTGCTTTTTGAAACCCATAAATATCAGTATTAAAGCCATGGAAAGTTCTATCCGAACGAATTTTTACCGTATTGACGCAACCTGAAACATCAGCCGATTTATCTATATGGTCTAAGAACAATGCTACAGGAACTTTTAGCGGTATTGTTACGTTAAATCCGTTGTAGTCATTGGATTTAAGGAATTTAATTCTATCGATTAAATCTTCGGGAGGAGTTTCCAAAATTTCGTAATCTCCTTCAATCCCCAAATTTTTCAACCCTGCTTTGTGAATTATTGCAGAAATGGAGTGCGATAAATGGTATCCGATTAATCCTAATTTATACGGCATCTTCTTCGACCTCTCTCGAGTAATCGCAGGTTTTAACTGAACATTGGATTGTTGTTCCTTTTTTCAAAACTTTTTTCACTAAAAGCGCACTACATTTAGGGCAAAGCTCTCCTGTAGGCTCGTTCCAGAGCACAAAATCACAGTCGGGATATTTGTTGCAACCGTAAAAGATTTTTCCGTATTTGGATTTTCTTTGTACAATTTCGCCTTCACAACCATCTTTAGCACATTTTACGCCTGTTGTCTTGACAATACGTTTTCTGTTTTTACATTCTGCGTTTGTACATTCCATGTATTTCCCGTAAGGTCCGACTTTTATAATCATATCTGATTGGCATTTTTCACATTTTTCGTCGGTTACTTCAGGCTCTTGCACTTCGCCTGTGTTATTTAAAGGCATCATTGTTTTGCATTCAGGGTAGCCCGAGCATCCCAAAAATTGGGTTCCGAATCGACTGTTTCTAACAAGCATTTTTTTACCGCAATTTGGACAATCAACATCACTTTCGATATTGATACGTTCCATATTTTGCTTTGCGTTATTAACTGTTTCGATAAACGGGTCGTAAAAGTCTTTTAAAACCTTGTTCCAAACAGTTTTTTGTTCTGCCACATCATCAAGTTGAGTTTCCATGCCTGCTGTAAATTTATAATTAATAATATTGGAAAAATGCTCGCTCAGTTGTTTTGAAACTGTTTTACCAAGCAGAGTCGGCGCAAGCGCCTTTTCAATCTTTTCAACATAGCCTTTTGTCTGAATTTTTGTAATAATCGGTGCGTAAGTCGAAGGTCGTCCGATTCCGTGTTCTTCAAGCGCTTTGACTAAAGAAGCTTCGCTAAACCTTGGTGGTGGCTGGGTAAAATGTTGCTTCGGGTTAATTTTTTTACATTTTAAAACATCGCCCTTTTCAAAATCAGGGATAGTTTTTTTGTTCAAATCATCGGAATCCTCAGAATAAACCTTTAAAAACCCGTCAAACATAATCTTGCTTGCTCCGACTTTGAGGGTATAATCACCAGCCGTGATATCCACGGAAGTATTTGCGACATTTGCGTTTGACATTTGTGAGGATATAAATCTGTCCCAAATAAGCTTGTAGAGCCTGTATTGCTCGTTTGTTAAATATTGCTTAATACTTTCGGGAGTTTTTTCAGGATAAGAAGGACGGATTGCTTCGTGAGCGTCCTGAACATTCTTCTTAGTCGCTTTAACGTAATTATTAGGTTCGTTCGGATAATATTTTTCACCGTAATTTTTCAAGATAAAATCCTTAGACATCTCTGTTGCATCGTCAGAAATTCGAACGGAATCAGTTCTCATATAGGTAATAAGCCCTACGGAACCTTCTGTACCCATCTCCATACCTTCATAGAGTTTTTGTGCTACTTGCATCGTTTTTGCAACGCCGTAGCCTAGTTTTGAGCTGGCTTCACGTTGTAATGTTGAAGTTATGAACGGTGCTGAAGGTTTTCTTTGGGTGTCTTTTTTTGTAATCTTGGAAACTTCATATTTTGTGGATTTGGCTTCCAAAAAATTAACAATATTTTGTGCTTCTTCTTGATTTTTTATCTCGATTTTTTTATCTTGATATTTAGATAATTCTGCTTCAATCGGCACACCTGCCTTATCGAGTTCAGCCATAATTGACCAATATTCAACAGGCACGAACGCTTCTATTTCTTCTTCACGCTCACAAATCATTTTAAGCGCAACAGACTGGACACGACCGGCAGAAAGCCTGTTGTTTCTAAGTTTTTCCCACAAAACAGGGCTGATTTTATATCCTACAAGCCTGTCAAGAATTTGTCTTGTTTGTTGAGCGCGGACTTTGTCCATATCAATGTTTCTCGAATGTTCAACGGCATATTTAACGGCTTTTGGCGTAATTTCGTTAAATTCAATTCTAAAAATCTTTTCGTCAGGCACCTCAAGAACTTGTCTTACATGCCATGCTATCGCTTCACCCTCACGGTCAGGGTCGGAGGCGAGATAAATTTTGTCGCATTTTTTTGCAATTTCGTTTAATTTGGTTACGACCTTTTTTTTGTCAGGGATTACGACAAAACTGGGCTCAAAATCTTTTTGTACATCAAAACCAAGCACGCTTTTAGGGAAATCCCGAATATGCCCATAGCTTGCTTCAATCTGAAAATTATCACCTAAAATCTTCTTGATTGTTTTAGATTTTGCGGGTGACTCTACAATCACCAAAGCCTTTTCGCCCTTGGATGTTTTTTTTGTAGCTTTCATCTTAATTTCTTTTGTTTCAGCCTTTTTTGTTGGTGTTTTTACCATTTTATACCGTCTTTTACTCTTCAAAATACAATTGCTTTACAATTATAACACGTATAATATTTTAAGCAATAAAACCTTAGTGGATTAGTTTCTATTTTTGCTTAATAAAATCGGGCGTATGGTTTTTTGCTGCTTTTAATTTCAAGTATTGTTGGGCGAGAACTTTCTTTTCTTCATCCGTAGCATCTTTGGCTTTATCATTCATCTGGTCGTAAAGCTCCACTTCAACCTTGTTTGATTTCCTATATAAATCCATATCTTTGCCTTTTACAAACGCATTAACTTTGCCGTTGTACATTATTTCAGGGGTTTTAAAAAGGGTGTACAAGGCGCCTACGGCGCCGATAAATCCAATCGCCAAGGCTCCAAACGCACCCAAATAAAGCAACTGTTTGTTTTTTGTCACTTGCTTGTTTTTATCAACAATTTTAGTGCCTAAACGCCACAGATGCTCGAATTCAAACCCGTTTTCCCACAAATAAAACAACGCTTTTGCACCAAACCCAAGCCCTGCAATAGCAGTCGCTTTAAGCAAGGTTTCACGTTCTCCGAGTTTGCTTATCGGGTTTTTATCTTCTTCGGTCTGCTTTTTCGCAGCACGAAAAGGAATTATGTAAAAAGAATTGTTGCTGACTTTCATCTTGAAACTATCCTTGCGGTTGCGAAGTAATATCAGCTATTCCTACGGCGTTGCCACGGTTTGCCATTTGGAGCTTCAAGTTGTCATCAAGTTTTTTGTCCAGCGACACTTCAGAATCTTGAACTTCTTTGTCAACTTCTTCGGTGAGATTTGTTTTTAGGCTTCTGTCACGGCTGAAAACATCCATTTCTTTTTGTTTGACGTATGCGTTCACCTTTGTGTTATACAATGCTGCCGGTAGCGTAAGCACCAAATTCACAGCAGCGGCTGCCAAACCTGCAATAATCGGATATTTTTTACCTTGATATCCAAATGTACTTACCAAACCGGCTGTGATAACCCCAAATGCAGACGCCCAACCCACACTTTTAAGCACCGCTAGATTTTTTTCTGTGCTTCTCGATACAGGATTTTCGTATTCTTCGCCTTTGAACTGAGGATTGCTTTTAAAATTTGTTGAATTCATCAAGCTAACTTTACCTACATTCATGTGAAACCTCCTTTATATTCTATAATTATGCGCTCATTATAACGTAATTCTATCAGGATTAAAACCCCTGAATATTTTTTTTGCTAGTTATACCGATTTTCGTAACAAATGTTAAAAGATTTTTTACCTTTTTTGTTTTATAATTGTCTTATTCGACAAGGGCAAGGAGAGATTATGAACGAGATTTTAAAAAAGTCAGCAAGTGAACAAAGAAAAGCATTATTAAATAAAGAAATTTCAGCAGTTGAATTATCGCAGGCTGCGTTTGATAGAATAGACGAAGTTGAGAGCAAGATTGAGGCTTTTAACTGTTTAACAAAAGATACAGCAATGCAAACAGCAAAAAAAGTTGACGAAAAAATTGCAAAAGGCGAAGAATTACCGATTTTAGCAGGTATTCCACTTGCTTTAAAAGATAATATGAACTTAATCGGATATCCGACAACAGCATCAAGCAAAATTCTGCAAAATTTTGTTTCGCCTTATAACGCTACGGTCACTGAAAAATTATTGAATAATTTAGTTCCGATAGTTGGGAAAGCCAATTTGGACGAATTTGCAATGGGCAGTTCGACTGAAAACTCCGCGTTTAAAAAAACCCGCAACCCTTGGGATTTGAACAAAGTTCCCGGAGGTTCTTCAGGCGGTTCTGCGGCAAGTGTCGCTGCCTGCGAGGTGACTTTGTCTTTAGGTTCTGATACGGGCGGAAGCATTCGTTTGCCAGGTAGCTTTTGTGGAATTATCGGAATGAAACCGACTTATGGAAGGGTTTCTCGCTATGGATTAATCGCGTTTGCTTCATCGTTAGACCAAATAGGACCTTTTGCACGCTGCGTAGAAGATGCGGCAATGCTTTTGGAGGTTATTTCAGGCGTTGACCCAAAAGATTCAACCTCCTTGGATGTTCCTGTTGAGCAATATTCGAAACTTTTGAATATTGATATTAAGGGTATGAAAATTGGTGTTATCAAAGAACTTATGGGTGAAGGTGTTTCCGTTGATGTTCAAAAAGCAATGCAAAACGCTATTGATACCTACAAAACTCTTGGGGCTGAAATTCAAGAGATTTCGTTGCCTTATTTGAAACATTCGATAGGAGTTTATTATATTATTGCTACTGCTGAAGCCAGCTCCAATCTTGCACGTTTTGACGGTGTTAAATACGGATATAGAACAAAAGATGCAAGAAGTTTAATTGACATGTACACAAAAACTCGCGCAGAAGCTTTTGGACCCGAGGTTAAACGTAGAATAATGCTTGGAACTTACGCTTTAAGTTCGGGATATTATGATGCATATTACAAAAAAGCACAACAACTAAGAGCGTTGATAAAAGCCGATTTTGATAAAGCGTTTGAAAAAGTTGATTTACTTCTTTCCCCGACTTGTCCAAATACGGCGTTTGAATTTGGTTCAAAGACGGAAGATCCATTAGCAATGTATTTGACCGATATCGCTACCATTAGTGCCAATCTGGCAGGAATTCCCGGAATTAGTGTTCCTGCAGGGTTTGATACATCAGGGATGCCAATCGGACTACAAATTCTTGCTCCTCAACTTCAAGAAGCAAAATTATTTAATGCTTCATATAAGTTTGAACAGGCAAACGATTTTTGTTACAAATTTGCAAGTTTGTAACAAAAATGTTACCATAAGCCAAAGTATGTAACAGGTCAGCAGGGTGATTTGTAAGTCAACCCTGATTTTGGTATAATTAAAGGTTTGTGTTTTATGCAAATGAGAAGCCAGGGGATAAAGCCTCTAATATACTGATATTCTGTTTTTTTGCAGTTTCTATTACT
>CAISJE010000132.1 GCA_903885635.1 uncultured bacterium | reverse complement strand
TGCCTTTAAAAACATGAATGCGGTAGAGGACAGATTAGTTGAAGCATCATTATTTTACGAAAATCATACCAATATTGTTCAATCAGTAACCGGTTTTGATTGGATAGTTAATACTTTATTGATTGCAAATTAGTATAAACAGTTTAATACGACAGTACCCAACTTATACAATTACTTAAAAACGATTAACCACGCTGAAGCCAGAGCAGTGTAATTTGATTTAAGACCCAAAACAAGACAAGTAAAGCTGAATGAGCCTATCATTCGGCGATTTAACACGCAAAAAAAACAAAAAGAAGGATAGATATGAAATATTTAAAACAGTTTAACAAATTGCTGATTGATGTAGATTACTCAAAAAGCACGGTACAAAAATTCAGTGATTTTCTAACATTAACGACTTATTCAATGGCGAACGCATTTTACAGGTCTGATAAAATTGAAGAAAAATATCTGAATGTAGCCAAAAATTACAACAAGGCTCAGCATGATAAATTTTCAGAAATGTTTATTACGGTTATTGACGCACTAGAAACAATGCAAGATTTTCTAGGGAGTGTTTTTTCAACCAACGATATGGGATCCAGTTACAAGGGTCAGTTTTTTACTCCATATCACGTTTCAAAAATGATGGCAGAAATATCGACAACCGATTTAGAGGATAAAATCAAAAATAAAAAAGTGTTAACACTATCAGAGCCTTGTAGCGGATCGGGTGGGATGATTATTGCATTCGCTCAAACAATGAGAGAAAAAGGTTACAACTACCAAAACAAACTATTTGTAGAAGCTATTGATATTGATGATATGTGTTTCAAGATGACCTACATTCAGCTGGCTTTACTCGGTATTCCTGCAAGGGTTATCAAAGGTAATACGTTATCAATGGATTTTCAGGAAGTGCTTTATACCCCAATGTTTTTTATTAATGGTTGGGATAGTAGGTTAGACGAATTTTTAGCGGAGAAAAAAGGAACAGAAGAAATAGGGGAAGAAACAACAATAGTAAAAGGTGAAATAGAACCTGTAACGAATCATACAGAGGGAGTTATAACGATAGACAGAGCAAAAATCCAGTTGAGCTTGTTTGAATTATGAAACAAAAGAATTTTACAGTTAATATCAGCAGTTTTGAGATAAACAAATTAATAACGACCAGTAATTTGTTTTCAAAGATTGACCTAATGTTATCATCAAGGCTTGTTTTGAGGTGTATTGTTGATTATTGGAACTCAAAGCTAGGCTATGCCTATCCGACACAAAGGACAATAGCAAGATGCACAGGCTTGAGTGAGGTTTCAGTAGGGCAAGCCGTTAAGGAATTGGAGCTAAAACAATTAATAAAAAAAGAGAAAGTGAACAAGCGACTGCATTACAAACTTAGCATAAGCTTCTTGGGGTATCTAGAAGTCATACCCAAAGTAACTTTAGGAGATACCCCAAGCAGCTTGGGTAATATACCCCAAGGAGCTTTGTACAATAATATATTAAAAGAGAAAGAAAATGCTTTTTTAAATAATTCTCTTTCTCCAGAGGTCGAAAGCCCTATGTCAGAAGAAGAAGTCGCAAAAGTATTCATTAATGCACTCGGAAATAATAAGGCTTTTAGGGGCAAGGTGAAAGAATTGAAAGAGAAATTTGGAATCTGAAACGTATATATAAAATAGCATGTTTTTAAGAAAATAAAATTTGCAAAAAACATGCACCAACAGCATGAAAGGCATGACGAACATGCAAAAGTTTAATAGGTGGAAAGGAACGATATGGTAAAAGTATGATTTTTAACAATACTTTTATTGGTATAGAAAGAAAGGAGAACAACAGTCATGGAATTTAGCAAAGAAAAAATTGAGGAAACAAAGGATTACTGGCAACCGTATTACGAAGACCAAATCTTAACAGATGAAGATGCAATCGAAATTCTTACTAATGTGTACAACTTATTTAAGCTTTTGGATGAATGCAACGAAAGAAGAAAAGCTAGAGAACAAAAAAATAAGGATTGATTTCTTCGACGACATTTTGACGACTTTTATTGAAAATCTATACAAAATAGTTTCTCAACAAATTGATTACAGTATTCCTGAAATAGAAGAAGACTCTGAATTTATGAAAAACGATTTTCAGCTTAGATTTACTCAGGGACATCTTTTTCATCTTGCAGTTATACCTGCTAAAAAATCAGAGAAACTTCTTAAATCAGAACAAATATTTGATTATTTCTTGTCCACACCTGTCGATATTGACTATGATAAAGCTTCTGAAAGTTTTGCTTTTTTGAATATTTTATCTTCTATGGCTCTTGGGCTGGTAAAAGCTGATTTATACCTGCCAGAAGTTATTTTTGAAACAGAAGACTCTTTTTTTGTAAGATACATTCCGCTTATTAATAATAATGAAATTCAGAAACAGATTGACAAATTAAAACAAATAATGCCCGTTAATGTTTGCAATTACGGCAATAAATTTATTTCAAAAGACGGAATCATTGATTTACTGGCTATTTTTATAACTCTGATTGTAAAAAAGATTGGTCGCAAGCAGAACATACCGCCAAGAGATAAAATAATCCCTATTTTTGCCTATGACTATCCATTCAAAGCAGATAATTTTGCCCAAAAAAATATAGGGCAGAGTATTTCAAACTGGCTGGAGAAATTATATGTCTGCAAAAAGGATATTTCGCCGCTTGTAAGGATAGAAAGTTTTTCAGGGAATGATCTATAATAAAAAACCTGCTTGAGAACAAAGAAAAAGCACTGATTTTTACTCAATACAGGGAAATGGGCGATATTTTGCAAAAAATAATCAAAAAAGAGCTTAAAGAAGAAGCTATTTTCTTCCATGGTGGCGTTTCGAGGAAAAAGCGTGACGAA
Organism: uncultured bacterium; assembly: GCA_903885635.1. Taxonomy (GTDB): domain Bacteria; phylum Cyanobacteriota; class Vampirovibrionia; order Gastranaerophilales; family Gastranaerophilaceae; genus CAIPUE01. Next base: position 639 of record CAISJE010000132.1, on the reverse strand, counting down.
ATGGTTAATCTTTTCCAGAACGACAGAAAGACAAGGTTGATGATAATTTCATTAAAAGCAGGCGGAACAGGTTTAAACCTTACAGAAGCCTCCAATGTTATACATTATGACTTATGGTGGAACCCTGCTGTTGAAAATCAGGCAACAGATAGAGCGTACAGAATCGGACAAGAGAAAAACGTTATGGTTCACCGATTAATCACGCTTGGAACTTTTGAAGAAAAAATTGATGAAATAATAAAATCAAAAAAAGAACTTGCGGATTTAACTGTTTCAACGGGGGAAAACCTGATTACAGAAATGTCAAACAAAGATTTGCGTGATATATTTACGCTTTACAAAAAATAAAAGAAAGGGGATTAAAAAATGAAAGTAGAATCCAAAGCTGTAAAAGCAAAAATTAAAGACCTTGAATCAATGAAAAAGGATTTTTTACAAAGGAGGACACGGAATAATTCCAAAATATACAATTTTGAGAATTTTCCGTGTCCGACTCGACACTACTGTCCGAGATAATTTCAGTCAAATTCAATTAGGTTAAAACACAGTTGTTTAAAGGAACAAGATGATTTAGGCGGAGGTTTTTTCATTGATAATCTGCTAAATAATCCGTTTTTCGCAATCGTTATTAATGTTTTT
>CAISJE010000131.1 GCA_903885635.1 uncultured bacterium | reverse complement strand
GAGGGGTGAGGGCTAGGGTGGGGGGTAAATGCAATAAAATCAACGCTTTTTACCCCTCCTCGAAATCAAAGATTTCGGTCCTCCCTCAAGGGGAGGACAAAATACGACGCCGAATTGTAATTTTTTGTAAAAAATAAAGTCAATATCCATGCCTATTTAGGAGATACCACTTGCCTAAAGTGCCTTATTAACAATGTTTTTCAAGCTTTGCATGATTCCTGTATTTTATGTATAGTATAAATAGAACAAAACTTTATTGTAAAGGGGTCTTTAAATACCAATAACCGTTCTTCGCAAAATTATTGATACATGAATACTTTATTTCGTCCGTGGGTTTTTGCCTCATAAAGCGCATTATCAGCTTTTTTATACAAATCTTGGGCAGTATCTTCCCTATTGTATTCATAAACTCCGATGCTTACGGTTATTTTCACGCTTAAATTACATCCGCCTTTTTCGTCGGTAATATCGATGGAGGCGATTTCGACAGCGTGGCGCAATCTTTGTGCAACTGCAAAGGCTTCTTCAATTTTCGTGTAAGGAAGCAATATTGCAAACTCTTCTCCGCCATATCTTGATGCAATATCATATTCTCTCAATTCCGCTTTAATGATTTTTGCAATATCTTTTAAAACACAATCCCCAACAACATGTCCGTAGGAATCGTTAACATTCTTGAAAAAATCAACATCAAGCATCATCGCACAAAGCGGTTTGCCTTGACGTTTTGCGGTTGCTACTTCTTGGTTTAAACGTATCTCAAATTGCCGCCTGTTATTTAGTCCGGTTAAAGCGTCTAACGTGGCGTGTTGCAAGACTTCGGCGTAAACATTGGCTCTGTGAATAGTTATCGAAGACTGTTTAGTCAACTGCTCCAAATAATCAATCTCTTTCTTGCTAAGTTTATCCACATTACTATGAGCCACAACGCACCCAAGCAAAGCTTTTTCACCAACCAATGGGAAAATCCCTATTTTACCTTCATCCGTTAACATATACTTTGATTTTGCGGTTATTTTTGAAACAATTGATATAATTCTTTTGTCTCTGCAAGCCCTTGGCCAAACAAGTTCAAACCCCGTATCATCTGCATTTCTTAGGAAAATATAGATTAAATGTTCTGATATAAATCTATCTACCATTTCTCCGATAAGAGGAATTATGTAGTTTAATTCGTACTGAGTTTCAATAATTTTTGCAATATTTTTCATCGCATCATGAAAATCAATATTTATTTGCATTTGTTCTGCCAAAATTGTATTTTGAATTTTTAAAGATATTTGATAAGATGCAATCGAAAGCGCTTTGAAAAAATTGAACGTTAATATTTTCGATATATCTGTCAAAAAATTCAATTTAATAATCCCATAAGGTTTATTTTTTTTCATTAAAGGAAATAGAATTGTATTAATACTTTCATCGGTGTTGGCATCTTTTAATTTTGAAAACTTTTCTATCTTAAAACCTTTTTCATTCAAAATAAAATCATATTGATTAAATTTTGAAAGACTCAAATAAAGCTTGCCGGGATAGGCATTTTGGTGTAAATCATCCACAATTATCCAGCTTTTTGCAAAATCTCTTAAAGTTTTTGTATTATCATCATATACATAAATCTCAAGTTTATCCAAGCTTATAAACTTATTAAAAACACCATTCAAGCAATTTACAATATCTGTAGGTTCAAAATTTTCTGTTAAAACCTTAGAAATATTTGCAAGCAAATCTAACTCAACTATTTGATTTTTATCTGAATTTTCCATAATTTATCCTTATATATATTTTTTATTGATATTCTTCAAAAAACTTTTCCGCCTCACAGGTTCTAAAATTTTCCAACATGGCTCTATCCAAAGCGTCTGTGGCAACGATTTTCCCGTTGACATAAGTAACTTCGTTACCTGACTTCTTTTCATCAACTTTTTCTACCAAATAATTATATTCATCTTGAGAAACAAGTGTTCTTGAAAGGTCGTTCATAATATCAAAGATATAGCTTGCGGTATTTTCGTTTGAATTTCCGGTTGTAACAAGGATAGTCGCCTTTTCAATTTCACCGAGAGCTTCTTTATACATTTTCAAATGCCTTAAAAGAATTGCCAAATTGTAATGCGCTTCATAATTCATCGGCTCTATTCCTATCGCTTTACAGTAGCTTAATCCTGCATTTTGATAATCACCTGACAGGTGATAAACCAAAGCTAAATTGTAGCGAGCATCATAGTCATCTTTCAAAATTTTTACGGCATTTTTATAAGCGTTGATAGCATTTGTAAGATACACCACCGAATGTTCTTTGTCCCCGTCCTGATAAAGAGACTTTTCCCTATAAGCTACGCCCATGTTGTAATAAGCCAATCCCCTGTTGATTTTTTCACTTTTTTTGTTACTGAAAACAAAAGGGACGAACCACAAATGTTTTCGTGAATCGATAATTGCGTTATATTGTCTTATAGCTTCATCAAAATCGCCTAATTTTTCGGCTGAAATTATACCCAAATTCATTCGGGCGAGTGTGAAATTTTTATTGTATTCAATCGCTTTTTGGTAAGCATCCGCTGCTGCGTAATAGTCCTCGTAAACGACATAAATATTACCTAAATTAAACCATGCACCGTAATGTTCAGGAAAAATGTTTAATCCTTGATTGTAAAAATCAATCGCCTTTTGTAATTCTGCATGTTTATAAGCCTTATCCCCCCTATAAACATCATACATCCCGACGCCTTTGTTATATTGTTTTTCGAACCATCCCCAGAAGAAAAATAAACATAAACAACCAATAAGTACAAAGATTATAAAAGATGTTTTATTAAATATTTTTTTAAAAAGCTTTTTTAAATTATACATACATTATATTTTATAACCCAAATAAAAATGTTGCAAGTTTATTAAATTATATGTATAGGGTAACAACTCAGATAACTAATCACCAGAAATTAACATTGTCATAAGTCAGGATTTAGCGAGCTTTTTACCTCTTCCTTGCGGAGAGGTCGACTTTCAGCACGAGCGGAAGCCCGCGAGTGTTAGAAAGTCGGGTGAGGGTTAATTTCAATCAGCGTAAGCTTTTTCACCCTCCACCTAATTTTTCCCTTACGTAGGACAGGGTCACTCGCCTCATTCTTCGGCGGTTCCCTTTGTCTGACACTCGTAACCTCGTGTCGAAAAATTTTCCTCGTCG
>CAISJE010000130.1 GCA_903885635.1 uncultured bacterium | reverse complement strand
GAATGAGGCGAGGGACCCTGTCCTACGTAAGGGAAAAATTAGGTGGAGGGTGAAAAAGCTTACGCTGATTGAAATTAACCCTCACCCGACTTTCTAACACTCGCGGGCTTCCGCTCGTGCTGAAAGTCGACCTCTCCGCAATGAAGAGGTGAAAAGCTCGCTAAATCCTGACTTATGACAATGTTAATTTCTGGTGATTAGTTACAAAAAAGAAGCCCTTGCCCTAGGCTGGGGAGCATTCAGATAAAAAAATGAATAAATTGTCGTCTTTGCGAGACATTAAGTCTCGGATGTGATACCGAGTTGCAATCAAAGCCCGACTTTAATTTGGAAAGCAGATATTTCTGTAACTAATCACTGGGAATCTTAATATATTGTAAATGCACTGATACTAAGCGTTTCCACCTCGTCCCTTCTTGCGGTGTAAAGCTTGGCAGAACTAAAATTAAGGGATATAAAATTATATTTTAGTAGATAAAAAAACTGTAAAGCAACAGTTTATAGCTTATGGACCTGAAATGGTTGCTCCGTCTGGATTTGAAGCTTCAAGTATTTTGAAACTTAAGTAATGAGTGTATTTCATGGGCTTTTCGCAAGAACCACAATGCGTGTATTTGTAAAAAGAAAAACAGATTTATGTTATAATAAACCAATGAAAAAAATAAATCTTATTGAAAAACTAAATTTATGGCGTGCAATCGCAAGAGATTATACCTTACCACAAACCGCTATTGCCTACGCTTTTGCGGTTGTTTTGGCGTCTAAAAATTATCAGGTAGATTATTTTTTGAGTTTTTTGGGGCTGATTGGAGTTCTATTAGCTCATATGAGCGTTAATATCCTTGATGATTATTTTGATTGGAAAAGCGGTGCCGTCGAGGAGTACAAAAAATTAATTCTCGCTGGCGAACAGATAAAAACGCATAAATGTTTTTATCTTGAGCAAGGATTAACTTCGCATAGAAGTTTGCTGGTTGTTGCACTATCGATGGATTTTATTGCAACGCTAATAGGTCTATATATTTTATCAAAAGTAGGGGTTGGTATAATTGTTATAGTGTTGATTACAGGTTTAATAGGTTTTTTCTATTCGGCACCTCCATTTAGGCTAAGCTATCACGGGTTAAGCGAACTTGCCATCGGAATCGTTTTCGGCCCATTGTTGCTTGCGGGGGCTTATATCACGGCGGGAGGCTCAATTGATACTACAATTCTATTTTCTTCAATAATTATAGGGATTTTTATTGCAAATATCTCTTTCGTGCATTGCATTATGGATTTTAAATCGGATAAAAACGTGGGCAAAACTTCTCTTGCAACTTTGCTTAAATCCCCTCAAAATGCAATTGTTACACTTGCGGTATTTTATACGATTGCTTATGCATTAGTTTTAATCGGAATTTACCTGAAAATTTTTCCTTTTGCGTCAATCCTGACATTTATTATTATTCCGATAAATTATGCATTGATTAAACTAATGAAAAATGATAAAAAGGCTAAACAATTTTGGATGGGACCTTTGGAAAATTGGGATTATGTTATAAAAGAAGGATCAGACTGGTTTATGCTTAGGCTATGCCTTTCTCGAAATATCGCGGTAGAATTTATTATACTTTTGGGTGTAACCTATTATGTTTTTAAATAAAAGAGCCCCGTTATACTTTTCGTTTGTGTTAAAATTGAGTGGAGAAAATGTTACTAATAATGGTTAAAAATGAAAAGTTTTATTAAATTAATAGACGAAAATTTAGACAAATTTTTAGAAGTGAAATATCCTGAGGATATTTTCAACTCAATGCGCTACAGCGTTTTGGCGAAAGGTAAAAGACTTCGCCCCGTAATGTGTCTTGAAGCATGCAGGATTTTTGGCGGAAATGTTCAGGATGCAATCCCCGCGGCTTGTGCCATTGAGATGCTTCATGCGCAAAGCCTAATCCATGACGACTTACCTTGTATGGACAACGATGACTTCAGACGCGGAAACCCAACAAACCATAAAGTTTTTGGTGAGGCAATAGCGGTTTTGGCAGGCGATGCGCTGTTGAGTTTAGCTCCTCAATTGATTTTACAGAAATCAAAAAACCTCGGCGAAAAAATTGTCCTGAGGCTGCTTGAAGAATATTGTATTGCTGCAGGTGCTTATGGGCTAATCGCAGGGCAGGTTGTGGATATTGAGTCTGAGGGCAAAGAAATTTCATCAGAAACGCTTGAATTTATCCATACGCATAAAACTGCTGATTTATTTAAGCTGGCACTCAAGTCAGGTGCAATTATTGCAGGAGCAAACGAAGAACAAATTACTGCGATGGATAGCTTGGGGCAAAAGTTAGGGTTTGCGTTTCAGATTTGTGACGACATTTTGGATGAGATATCAACTTTTGAAGAACTCGGAAAAACATTAGGGAAAGATAAAGAAGCTCAAAAATCCACATATACTGCGATTTTCGGGCTAGAAAAAGCGCGCGCGCAAGTTATTTGCCTTTTAGAGGGTGCTTGTGATATAATTACTAAAAATGGTATTGAGTCTGAAATTTTTAGTGAAATAATCGAAGGCATAATAGAAAGGACAAAGGGCAAGCTGTGTTAGAAAAAGCCGATATTTTAAATACAGGATATGAAGTTTTATTTACAGGTCTATCAGGAGCATTTATCGCTCAAGTTTTGAAATTTTTGTTACATTTGATTTTTAAAAAGAAAATTGATTTCAAACAATTTACGACGACTGGTGGCATGCCTAGTTCTCATTCGGCAGGTGTGGTCGGGATTGCAACTGCGGTTGGAATTATTTCAGGATTTAGTTCGATAGATTTTTCGATTGCAATGGGGTATGCGCTTGTTGTTATGTATGATGCGGCAGGTTTAAGACGCGCTTCGGGTAAGATGGCGGCTTGTCTTAATAGGATGATGGATGATTTTTACAAGCACGATGTGCAATCTGTTGGCGGAAAGCTCAAAGAACTCTTAGGGCATACGCCTATAGAAGTTTTTGCGGGTGCAGCATTGGGTGTTTTGTATGCTTATTACGTGCATTTTTACCTTTTACGGTAACCTTTATTTACAATTATCTCCCATTTTGTCCGATTAATGCTAAAATAATATTATATAAGAGCAAGTTAGAAGTTTTAAAACAGAGGTTTTTAATTGATGAAGGGTATTCGTATAAATAGATTTTTTTATTTCGTACTTTGTATTATCTTGCTTGGGGTGCAAAGTATTGGTGCGAGTGAATTGTTTCAGAATAATTTACTTAAAGTAGATGTTAATGAAAATTCCTTAGGCGAAATTAAAATGACTTTGTACACAAATAAACCCTATAATGATTCTGTTGTTGTAAATAAAAAAAATGATTTTGAATATGTTATTCTATTGCCGGAGACTGCAAATTCTCTAACTGCAAAACCCTCTTTGAACTCAACTTCAAATGCGGTTAAAGATGTTAATATCAAAACGCAGCCGTATAATAATCAGGTCAAAGGCTACACCAAAATAACAGTTTTGACTACAAAACCTGTTCAAATAATTCCGCAAGTTCAAACTTTTAATAATTCCAATTATCAATTAAGCGAAAATGATTACAATGAATTAATTGCTCAATCAATGAAAAATGCGACAACACAAACAACTTCAGCCCCCAAAAGCTCTAAAAAATCGATTCGAAAACAACAATGGATTACACCTGAACCCATAAGAAGTACGCAAAAAAATAAATCCAAATTGATAGTTAAGGAATATACGAAAAAGCAAACTCCAATATTAGTCCAAAAAACAATTCAATCCAAAAAGATTGAACAAAAGCCAATTCCCGTCAAAAAAGTTGAACCTCCTGTAACTAAAACGGAAATTCCGACTGAAACAATCTTAATGCCCGAAAAAACGCCTGAAATAACACCAGAAGTAATGCAATCTACAGCGCCTACGGTAGCTGAGCCACCTAGTGAAGAACATCAAACAAATACTTACAAAAAGATAATAAAAGATAATTTTTATACTATTTTAGGACTAATTTCATCCTTTTTAATTTTATTGCTTTTAGTCGTAAAAAAACTCAATCGAAATCATGTTGAACAAAAAAAAGTTTTCACAAACCACTTAGACGAAAAACCATTATCATTTACCGATTATACGAAAAATATTAATGAGGATATGTCTTGGAAAGAAAAATTTAAAATATACGTTGATACAGTAGACGCTCAACCTTTGGACCGGAGTTCTATCCCACCTGCCGAAACTCCATTACCAAGTCAGGAATTAGACGAATTATTTATTGATGAATCTTTGTTGAATAATATTGAGGAAAGAGATATTGAAGAACTTTTTGACGAGAATGAAACATTCGAAATCGAAGAACCTTTGGAAAGTTTTATGCAAGATGAATTAGATGATAATATTCTCGAAGAATACGAAGAAGAATTCAACGACGAACAATTGGAAATAAAAGAAGAACCGGAAATTGAAGAACAGGATGGATTTGTTAAATCAGAGTTCGTTATTGATGAAGAAAAAGGGTTTTATCTTGTTGATTTTGAAGACGCTACTTCACTTGTCGGGTATATTGAGGAAGAAATTTTTGTGTTGAAACGTTTTGATGAAAAAATCAAAGCCCCAATTCAAGCCAGATTAAATGAACATAAAGGGAATAGCGTCAATTACATGACAAAAGTCGGAAATTACAGGGCTCTTGTTGAGGTTACGCCTAAAAATATGAATTTATTAATTGAACTGTGAAATAGTTATGAATTTTAAAAAAATATTTATTTTGTTTCTCCTTGTTTTGATTTTGGTACTTGCCGGTAAAAATGCACAACACGAAAACATTGACAAAATCAACTTGCAATTCGCAAGCTGGGGGTCAAAATCAGAAATTGACATTCTAAAACCTATTTTAAGGGAATTTGAGCTCAAAAATCCTGATATAAAGGTCGAATTTATCCATATTCCACAAAATTATTTTCAAAAAATACATCTGCTTTTTGCATCAAATTTAGCACCCGATGTAATTTTTATGAATAATTTGTATCTGCCGATTTACGCAAATGCAGGGATGCTTGAGGAAATTAAGGAGCAAGAAGGAAAAAGGGAAAAGGAAAAAGGAAAAAGGAAGCGAGAACTGCAAAACCATTCACCCATTCACCCATTCAACCTTTCAACCTTTTACGACAAATCCCTAAAAGCCATGTCCTACAATGATAAACTTTATGCAGTTCCTCGCGATATTTCGACTCTGGTGATTTATTACAACAAAGATATTTTTAACAGATATAATGTTCCTTGTCCAAATAAATATTGGTCTTTTAATGATTTTTTAATTCTCGCTCAAAAACTAACCAAGGATACAAATAAAGACGAGAAAACGGATATTTGGGGAATAAGTTTTGAAGAAGATTTACTTTTCTATCTGCCATATTTGATGAGCGAAGGCGGCGGCGTGTTGTCTGATGATTTAAAAACTATGATAATAAATACTCCTGAAAGTAAAAAAGGACTTCAATTTTATGCAGATTTACGCAATAAATATAATGTCGCTCCAAAAAAATCCGAAAGCGCGAGTGCAACCATGGCTCAACTGTTTTTACAGGAAAAACTTGCAATGCATCTTTCAGGTCGTTGGCTTGTACCAAAATATAGAACAGATGCAAAATTTGATTGGAACGTGATTAATTTTCCAACAGGCGATAAAGGAAGCGTTGTTCCGCTTGATGCTTCAGGTTGGTCCATTGCCAAAAGTTCAAAGCACAAAACAGAGGCAATGCGCCTGATAGAATATTTATCTTCAAAAGGAAGTATCGAAAAATTCAGCCAAAGCGGTTTGATTGTTCCTGCTAGGATTGATGTTGCGGAGGGCGATTTTTTGCAGGACAAAAAATCGCCCCGAAACAACAGGGTATTTATAGATATAATCAAAACAGTCCAAATAACTCCCGTTTCCACTAATTACAGCGAAATTCAAGATGATTTAAAAGAAAAAATGAATTATTTATTTAATGCAGCAGGCAAATTCTAATAAAGTTGCTATATTACATCTCGAAGGCTTGTCTGTGAGTCCAAAGCTGAAAGATCTATTTTTATCTTTCTTTCTGATAACTCTTCTAATGTTTTAGCCAAATTTCTAATATAATTTTCGCCATCTTGTATCTTATCTACATTTTCAATAAGATATTGCATATGCAATTTGATATTTTTGATAACATTTGGTCTTTTAATAAACTTCCTAAATGACATATGCCCTTTGAGCTCATTATTGCAATGTGTGCAAGCACCTATGGCATTATGAAGTCCATTTTTCCCTCCGTTATGTGAAGCTTCTATATGGTCTAAAGATTCAAATGCTGAACATATTAAATTATGTGCGATTCCTTGTGATGATTTGTATTGGAAAGTACCACCAGGAGCCGAAACTTTTCCTGAATATTTAACGATAAAAGCACTTTTACTGGTTCGACAAGTCGGAAGCTTTTCGGCTAGTTTCCTTATATCCCCAAATAATGCCTTATTATGTCCTTGCTTAGTTAAATTATTCAATTTCGTAATAAAAACTTTTCTTCTAAATCCCTCATCGCTTGAAGAATTTTTCATAATATTTTTAGTGTCAGTAATAAGTTTTTTTATTTGTAGGGCAATTGCTTTGTCACTTATATCACTATGCGGTGTAGGCGTTATCCTTGAGCTATTTGACAAAGGCCTTAATATCTGCTCAATTCGATCCAATATTTCAAGTTGTTCATGTTCTAATGTTTTTAAATTTATTTTTCTAAGCATTCCAAGGAGTTGTTGAAATGTTCTTTGGGGGAATTGAGAATGTAATTTTTTAATCAATTCAAATACAGAGCTTTCCACGCTATGCATATAAAACTTAAAAGGTTTTAAAGTTTCTATCAACTGTTTATTATAAATCTCAGGAGCAACCTGATAAAAATCTTTGATATCAGAAAAATGATTATTCGGATTATTTGTTTTTTTGATTAATTTCCTGAATGGTAGTTTACATTCATGCTTATGCAAAGTCTCAATTTCTCCTAATAATCTTTTTTGGGCTAGAGTTAACTTTTGCTGGTTTCTTTTTAGATTTGTAATAATTAATTTTGGGGATATGTCAATAAATTCTTTAGGCCATTTGATTGCCTTAAACGTTTTTGCATTTATCATTACTCTATTACAGTAAGCACATATAACATTATAAAGGTTTCCATAAGGCAGCTTTGCCCCAAAAGATATTGAGACATTATTCTGTAAAGCAAGAGGGGGAATATTCATCAAGGTAAGTTTATCTAAAGATACTTGTAAATTACTCGTTTTAGAATCCTTAGTTTGAATATTATTACTTAACTTTTTGCTATTCTGATTATAACTAACTATTGAATTAACTTTCATAATTATTTATAACTTGTAAATAATTTTTGTTGCTAGGCAGGACAAAAATATTTACAAAACGTATTACCCGATTGGGGGAATATGTATTAAAAATAATTTAAAAAAACCGTGCCACTACCTATCGACAAGTGTGAAAAAGTTTCAGGGAATATTATCTCTCTTTCAAAGTTATAACACCCGCAAGAGATGCCTTAGTGCTGCTATGTTTCCATCCTGACACGGTTCGACAGCTTACGCCGCTATAATTTAAAATGTCAACAATAATATCTCCGTCCACCAAACCCATACAAGCCTCACAGTAGGCTCTGCACCTCGCGTAAAGCGTTCGAGTCGAGGGATCCGCAACCTCCCCGTGGAGCACGGCTATACAAAGTTTAACACGATAAACCTCAAATTACAATCCCAAGACGAAACAGCTCGATAAAAAAATGAACAAATTGACATCTCGCACTTGCGCAAAACCCCATTACGCAAGTTAATTAAAATCTACCTGAGTTGTTACCTAGCTTATCCGTTGAACCAAGATAAAATTAATTGTTTACTTTTATTTTTATTTATAATAAAATAAAAAGTAACTCACTATCCTCTAGTGTATTTGAGGTCTCATTACCCTCAAAAAAGTTAAATATGGAAAGAAGGACACAAAAAATGGCAAATATTAAATCATCAAAAAAAAGAATATTGGTTGCAGAAAAAAATGCAGAAAGAAACGTTGCGTTTAAATCTTCAATCAAAACAGCGCTTAAAAAAGCTCTTGAACTAGCTAAAGGTACAGACAAAGAAGCTTTGGCTACCGCTGTTTCAAAAGTTTATCAACTTTGTGATAAGGCAGTTGTAAAAGGTATTTTGCATAAAAATACGGCGGCAAGAAAAAAATCAAGATTGACTATCGCTTTAAATAAATTGGCTGAAAAAGCATAGGGATTTAAAATTTAAAATTTTAAAAACAGCAAATTTCCGAGTAGAATTTATTTTACTCGGAAATTTGCTGTTGCAAGCGGTTTATTTAACTGGTTTTTAGCATAAATAACCATGCCATAATATCCGGACTCATGAATTACAATATAGTCGTTATAATAATAAATTTGGTCTTTGTATAATCTAAAATCGTTGGAATAAAAAAGCTTGGTGGGCTGAAAGTTAGCTTTTTCGTTTCTTTTTAAAATTCTAATTCTGATTAAATCCGTTTCGAGTTTTTTCTCTGTCATAAAAACATAATAAATGCGTTTTCCCAAAGTGAATTCCGTTGCAGTACTTAAAATGTTTTCTTTTGTTATCGGAGCGTTGTTGAAAAGAATTATTGTTTTTGGTCTGTCGCAGCCTGAACATACCAAAATAAAACACGCAAATATAAAAAATACAACAAACTTTTTCAACATAACTTACTTTAGGCTGTTAATTTTATTGATAACATCTTGTTTTGTTTTCATATCCTTATCAAGCGAAACAAATTTTTCATAATATTCAATTGCTTTGGCCTTATTATTTTCAGATTCATAAGCAAGTCCCATTGCGTAGTAGGCATAAGTATAATTAGGGCTTAGAGAAATTACTTTATTAAAGCATTTTTTGCAGTCAGGGTAATTCCCCACTTCTGCATATATTAGTCCCAAATTAAACCAAGCATCAGTGTAGCCAGGGCTTATTGAAATAGCTTTTTGATAATAAATGCCGGCATTTTGCGTATCTTTCTTGAGCTTATACAAATTCCCCAACTTTAAGCAGGTAACTGAATTTTCTTTATTTACTTCTAACGATTTAAGGTATTTTTTAATCGCCTCATTATAATTTTTTTGATTATAAAATCCGTCACCGTCCTTAATCAAGGTTTGTTCATTTTCGACTATACTTGTCTCTTTTGGAGACGCAACAACCGGCGATGGAATTTCTTTATTCAGAGGCTCATTTTCGATTTTATTTTGCGCATTAAATTTTTGGTAATCTTCTTTATAAAGTTTATTATCAGGTTCAATTTCAATGGCTTTTTCATAATTTTCAGTCGCTTTTGGAATGTAGCCGAGATTTTCATAAGCCTTTGCCAAGCCGTAATATGCGTAAGCTTCATTAATATCATAACTGATTACTTCATTAAAATAAATAGCGGCTTTTTGATAGTCTCCCTTGTTCAAAAACAAATCGCCTTGAGACGTTAAAGCACTTTCAAGATTTGCCTGCAAACGAACGTTAGATTGTTTTGCGATAAGTTCCTTATAAATTCCAATCGCATCGTCATATCTTTCCATTGCATGTAATACGAGTGCTTTGTTGGCTTTTGTATCGTAATCATCTTTATTGACTGTTAGAACTTCTTCGTAGTATTTTAAGGCGTCAATATATTTTTTTTGTGTATGATAGCAACACGCAAGTTTCTTTTTTACATCAGTGTTTGTATTGTCTTTTGCCAGAGATTTTAGGTAGTTTGTAATTGCCAAATCCAAATTATTAGTGCGCTCGTATACAACACCCAAATTGGCGTAAACATTAGGGTTTTCAGGGTAGGTCGTAATATATTGCTTATACTGCTCAATCGCTAAATCGTCTTTGTTCATATCAGCCAAAAGATTAGCATAGTCAAATCTTAATGCGGTTAAATCAGGCTTTAGCTTGAAAGTATTTTCAAACTCCTGCAATGCTAAATCGTCTTTATCTAATTGTTGATATGAAATCGCCAAATTCGCATGTGAGGAAATATCATCAGGATCTAAGGCGAGGGCTTTTTGTAAAATTTCTATTGCCGATTCGTATTTTTTAGATTTAAATAAGGCTAAACCGTAGCTTGAAAACTCTTTAAATCCCTCGGGATTTTTTGTATAGAGTATATTATATTCATCGCATGCTTTATCGGATTGATTATTTCTTAAATAAGTATTTGCCAGACTTTCTCTTGATTCTTGGTGTTCAGGATATATGTTTAAAAATTTGTTGTAATCTGCTATTGCCTCTTTGTATTCGCCCATTAATGCTTCAACATTTGCAATATTCAAATAATTGTACTTGTAATCAGGAAATATTTCCATCGCTTGCATATAAGATTTGTAAGCATCCTGATAATTTCCTAAGTTTTGTAATATATTTCCGATACTAACATATATAAACGCGTCGTTCGGGCGTAACTCGAGAGTCTTTTTGTATGCAGCAAGGGCGTTTTGCCAATCTCCTAAATCCGCGTACAATCCTGCAATCTTGGTATAAATCATCGCGTCATCGCCGCTCAATTCAATTGCTTTATAGAGTAGTTTTATGGCTTCATTGTAGTGTTGTTGAGATTCCAAATTACAAGCTTGTTGATAAAGAGCGTGAGCTTCTTTTGTCATTTTAGCCTGAACTTGCGACGATGAAAGCACCAAAATCATTGCTGCAAAAATTGATAATTTTCTGATTGACAATCCCTTTTTAATTTTCATGCCTCCTGAATTAAGCTTTTAATTTATCTTAGCAAAAAATCTTTTCAGGGGCAATGAATATAAATTAATATTAAAATTTGAGGAGAGAAGACTTGTAAAAAAATAAAGTTGCTGTAACTAATCACCAGAAAATAACATTGTCATAAGTCAGGATTTAGCGAGCTTTTCACCTCTTCCTTGCGGAGAGGTCGACTTTCAGCACGAGCGGAAGCCCGCGAGTGTTAGAAAGTCGGGTGAGGGTTAATTTCAATCAGTGTAAGCTTTTTCACCCTCCACCTAATTTTTCCCTTACGT
>CAISJE010000129.1 GCA_903885635.1 uncultured bacterium | reverse complement strand
GCGGCTACGCCGCGCCCCTCTGCAATACCAAAAACAGATTGCTTTTCATTCCTTGTTTAAACCCTGACGGGCTTGCACTCAAAACTCGTCAAAACGCAAACAAAGTTGATTTAAACAGAAATTTCCCGACTGCTAATTGGGAAATTAGCAATAATCCTGAATATTTTGGGGGCGAAAATTCTTCAAGCGAAATTGAAACAAAATTTTTGATTGAAATAGTTGAAGAATTTTCGCCCGACATAATTTTAACACTTCACGCGCCTTACAAGGTGGTAAATTACGATGGTCCTGCTCAAGAAATTGCCGAAAAAATTTCTGAAATTATCGGCTATCCCGTTCAGGAGGAGATTGGTTATCCGACTCCAGGGAGTTTTGGCATTTATGCCGGCATTGAAAGGAACATCCCGACAATAACACTTGAATTGGACGAAGAAATTGACGTGCGAGAATTAATTCCGCCAATTAATAAAATATTCGATTATCTTTTTTTAATAAACCCCTGAAACCATTGATTTATAAATTATGCCGGAAGCCTTTTGAATAAAGTCTTTTCCTAACGGCGAGTTATAGGGTCTGTTCGCCAAAATAATAGCTATATATTTTTTTCCGCTTGGAGCAAAGACTATTCCTGCATCTCCGAGCATTTTGCCTATATCACCTGTTTTATGTACAAACAAGGCTTTCGGGTCTAATCCCGCTTGGATTAGGCGGTTATTTTCGACGTGGCTCATATAATCCACCATGTATTCGCGGGAGTTTATATTCAAAAATCCTGGATTATCAAGGTTATAAAGCATTGTTGCCAAATCTCTTGCGGTAGTATAATTTGTTCCTTCAATATCGGGAAGCCAATTATTTATGTGCGTATTTTTCAATCCCCAGTTTCTAATTCCGCTGTTTACATCGGTCATAGAGCCGATTGCGGACATAAGCATATTTGTTGCAGAGTTATCTGATTTTGTAATCATAACTCTTGCGAGTTCATCTATTGTATACTTGGAGCCGAGCATCCTGTTTTGTAAATCCCCCGAACCTTCTGCTTTGTAATAAGGTGTCAAGGTCATTTCATCATATATTGTCAATTGATTAGCTTCGATTGATTTAAACAGTTGAATAAGTACGGGAATTTTAATAATACTTGCTGCGGGATAAGTTTTGGATGCCTTTATGTCAACATATTTACCCGTATCGTAGTCCCAGACAAAAATAGAAGGGTCAATTGTTTTGTACTGTGACATCAAGTTTAATAATTTTGCCTCCACAACCGGCATTTTTTCCGTTGTATAAAGTGTTGTCATATCCGGCTTTTTTGTTTTTGCGGGCGTTAAAAGTCTGGAATTCAAGAATAAATCGTTAGATAAGTAATCTGTTGTCGGGCTTAAAAGTTCTTGATAATTAACCCTGACCTCAGGATAAGAAGGTCCCAAAATGAGAGGTTTAGAGATTCTATCATACCCGTAGGGAAGAATATAAATACCGAGTACAGTCAACAATGCCAAAGACAATAGTTGCGCGAAAGGATTTGTTTTTTTTCTGCGCATAACCTTTTTAGGCTTCACGGGTCTTAGTTGCGGTTTTGTAGGCGCAACAACCTCTGGATAAGGCCTTTGATAACCATAACTGCTTTGATATTTATAACCCTTAGCCTGCCTAGGTAGCGGCATAATAACATCCCCCTCAAACAATCTTTTTATCATTATAATATAAATCTGAAAATAAGTGAATAATGTAAACAATGTATCTTTATTTGGAAATCTATTGTACTTTTTACATATTTATGCAATAATATCTATGCAATCTATTATTTTATAGTTTATGCTTGTTTGGGTGGTAAATGGGTTTACTTGTCCCGCATGAATTTTTAGCATAGAAGAAAGAGAGATACTCAAAAATAGTGAGTTCTACCGAATTTAACTTTAAGTATATTAAAGATAGAGCATCTGCCGGCAGTTGGAGACGTGGATATGAAAGTCATATCAAAAAGTTGGTGCTTGAAGGATACCCTGAAAAAAACTTTTACAAAGGTAAAGTCAAGGGTAACTTTAAAGATGCTTATAAAACCGATTTGATTTTTAAGAAAAATTTGGTCGAGGCTCGTTGTGATTGCCCGCTTAAAGAAGAATGGTGCAAACATGCTGTCGCCGTCGGATTAAAAGCTATTGAAGAACACGCTTACGAAGATTTTTTAGAAACCAAATACAAAGTTGAACCGTATTTTGATGATGAAAATACCGCATTGAGAGAATCGCCAACGGGTAATTATATTTTTCATTTTAATCCCAAGCGCAAACCAAATTTTTTCTCCGTTTTGATAATGTCAAGAGATACAGGTAAAATAGTTCGTGCAATTGAGCCTATCCTAAAGTTATTAATCGAAGCCCAAAAACAAGACAAAAATTTTGACTTAAATAATGCGCAGAAAGTTGAAGTTGCAATATTTCAACAATTGCTAAAAACTTCTCGCCAAGATAAAAAAGCGGGTTGGTATGATATTCCTATTTCAAAGTTTGCCGAAATGTTTCCACTTCTTTCCAAAGCAGATGAGGTTTTGGATGAAAAATCAAAACAGCGCTTGAAGTTTACCGATCAAGAATGGCGTTTGAAACTTTCTGTAAATTCATCTAACGTGGGTAATGTTATGCTCGCACTTGAGTGGAAACGTCCCGATAAAGAAGATTCTTACCCGTTTGAAGAAATCAGATATTTCTCGCGTCATTTAAAATGGGGACGATATAAAAATTTAATGTTTCCTACAAATATCGCGGTTAGTGAAATCCCACAAAACTTGGTTAAATCATCTTTTACCGATTTGAAAGACGCGGATGGCGGAAAATTTATCTATGAAGAGCTCCCTAAGCTGCAACAAATTATGGCTATAGAAATTTCTGAAACAATAAATAAATTGCTTCTTGAGCAAAGGCCACCTTTAAATATTGTAACAATGGGAATTGACTACGACCAGTCACTAAAGGCATCTCTGGAGTTCGAATATGATGGGGTGAAGGTTCCTTTTTCAAAAACAAGCGATAAAACTCCTTATGTTACAATTAAAAACCCGAAAGAAGACAGTCTTTATTGGGTTAAGAGAAATATTGCGCATGAGCAGGCAGCTTACAATATGTTATTGGCATGCAAATTTGTTCCGATGCAGACTAATAATTTAGCTTTGGAAAAAGAAAACGCTATAGATTTTTATAACTACTACATAAAACAAGCCGGCGATGGTTGGAAATTTATTGAAAAAGATGCTTTAAGTTTCTTTAAAATTCTTGAAGAACCATTTAAATTAAGAGCGAAAGTTGATTTTTGTGAAAATTCCAAAGACGGGTTTGAAATTTCTTTATATGGTCAAGCGGGGGAAGACAAAATTAGTTTTGAGGATATTTATGAAACTATCCAAAACGGTGAAAAGTACAGCAGGATAAGAAGTTTGGGTTTTGTTGAATTTCCGGCTCAGGATGTTTATTCAATGATGCGTTCATTTAATTCCTTTGATGTTTATAGAAATAATGAAAATAAATTTATCGTAAAAACTTACCGTGCAGGACTTTTAAACGAATTGGAAAATCTCGGCATTGAGCTTGTTCTAAGCGATAATTTCTCAGAATTCTGGAAGCAAATGTCAACTTTCTCAACGACAGAAGAAGTTGAATTCCCGAATAGTATTAAAGCAGATCTCAGAGAATATCAGTCAAAAGGTTTTAGCTGGCTTTGGTTTATGTATAAATACGGTTTAAACGGAATTTTGGCAGATGATATGGGGCTTGGAAAAACACTACAGGCGCTTACTCTTTTGCAAAAAGCCAAAGATGTCGATGGTCCAATGCCGACCCTCGTAATTTGTCCGACTTCTGTTGTTTTTAATTGGGAAGCTGAAATTCAAAAATTCGCACCGGAATTGACTTGCCTTAAGCTTTCGGGGATAGAAAGAAAGCAACTTTTCAAAGAAATTCCAAACCATGACATTATAATAACCAGCTATGCATTGGTTAGGCGTGATGTTGAAAAATTAAAAAAGATAAATTTCAGATACGTAATTTTGGATGAATCGCAAAATATTAAAAACGCTCTTTCTCAAACGGCACAAGCTGTTAAAAAGCTTAATTCTCAGCACAAAATGGCGCTTTCGGGGACTCCGATTGAAAACAAGCTTGAAGAATTATGGTCAGTGTTCGATTTTCTTATGCAAGGATTTATGTTTAGTATGTCCGAATTTAATTTTCGATACGTTAATCCGATTATGGAACGCGGGGATAAAACTGTTGAAAAACGCCTAAAGTTACAAATTTATCCTTTTATTTTAAGACGTATGAAACGGGATGTTGCAAAAGATTTGCCTGATAAAGTTGAAAACATTGCGTATTGTGAATTAACTCCCGACCAACGAGAGTTTTATATGGAAGTCCTTGATTCGACTAAGGCAGAATTGTTCAAGAGTATTGAGCAAAACGGTTTGGAAAAGAGCAGAATGTCTATTTTCTCAGCATTGCTAAGGTTGCGCCAAATTTGTTGCCATCCTAGGCTTTATGATAAAGAAAATGTTAAAGGGATTAATCACTCAGGAAAATTTGAATACTTGAAAGAAATGTTGGAAGAAATAATTTCTGAAGGTCACAGGGTGCTTTTATTCAGCCAGTTTGTCGATATGCTTGACCTCACAAAAAATTGGCTGGAAAAAGAAAAAATACCTTACGAATATTTGACCGGAAAAACCAAAGACAGACAAGGTGCGGTTGAGCGATTTAATACAAATGAAAATGTTCCAATTTTCTTGGTTAGTTTAAAGGCAGGCGGAACAGGCTTGAACCTGACCGGAGCCGATTATGTAATCCACTATGACCCTTGGTGGAATCCGGCAGTGGAGGATCAGGCTACGGATAGAGCCTATCGTATAGGTCAAAAGAAAAAAGTCTTTGTTTACAGGCTTATCACTAAAAATACTGTCGAAGAAAAAATCCAAAAACTTAAACAGGTTAAAAGGAACCTCGTTGATAGCGTAATCTCTGTTGACCGAAATATCACAAAGTCGCTTACGATGGATGATATTAAAGAAATATTTTCAGTAGATTAAACGTATAAAAGGTGAGCTGGGAAAAGTAGAATTGGCTAAAGTTGATAAACATAAATTGAGACTAATGCACAAGTCCATTTTCTTGCAAAAATGTCCTTGCACAAAGTCTCATGACGTCTAGTTTCGAATAGCAAAACGGCCCTCCTCGTGCCGATTTAGCTATTCTCACTTTTGTTAGGCCGACCACTGCACAAGTAAGAAAAAACAAATTTTCTATACTTGTGCAGTGGTCTCAAATTACAGAGATAAATCTTTAAAAAAAATCTTGACAATGTTTTATGCTTTGGCTATATTAGTTATACTGAATGTTTAGACACGCTCCCATCGTCTAGAGGCCTAGGACACTTCCCTTTCACGGAGGCGACGGGGATTCGAATTCCCCTGGGAGTACCATTTTAAAGGATGCGCAAGCATCCTTTTTTAGTGCGTTTGGGCGATTTGCACTTTAAGGCTTATAGCGATTTGTCGTAGAAATGTCGTAATAAGAATTAAAAACATGCAACAACTAATTATTATATTGAGCAAATTTAATCTGTGGGTCTATTTAATTTTATTATTCGATACTTGCCAATGCATCGGCAATTTGCTTCATTCCTTCTTCAATATCTTGATTTGAACTGTGAATACTTGCCTCAACATTTTTACGCCTAGGGTAGATGTAGGGCAATAGGTCGAGGTTGATTTTAATTTGGGTATCAATAGGCGTTTCATCATCTTGGGCAATCTCTAAAAGCCTCAAGAGAGGGCTGTAATTGCCCATAATCTCAAATAAGTCCTGCGTTGCCTTATTGAGCGTGCCTTTTTTCCTTCCACCCGTTTTTTTACCTGTTGCCATAATCTATATATCCTCTAGCATCTTTTTTTCTTCTTCCGAACCTACAACAATAAAATGTATTTTTGACTCGTTCTCATAGGTTGTAGCATCAATGGATTTTCTTTTAGGATAAATGTAGCTTGCAACATCTTTTAAAATAGAGGCTCGCAAGCTGTCTTCAATATCTTTCTTTTTACTTAGTTTAATAAGTTCGATAATAGGATTAAAGCCCTCATATTCTTGATTTATCAACTCAATGAGGTCATTTGTTTTTTTATTCGGTATGCCTTTAGCCCTACCGCCTGTTTTAGTACCTTTTGCCATTAAAAAACCTTGCTATAACTGTAATAAATCAATTATAACATATTTTTAGTTATCTACTTTTGTCTACTTTAGATAAATATTAATCGCTTTGGTTATCCCAAAAATATTTTTTCTTAATATTGTTGATTAATTCATTGGCCGTTTGATACCCTTCAATGTCATTACTTTCTAAATAATATATTTTTGCCATCTCGATATCCTTTTCGATACTTTTTAAAAGTTCAGGGTCTATTTTAAGAGACAAACCCTTATTAAACTTTTTAAAATTAGTTATAGCTCTACCGTAGTAAGCTTTTGCATATTTTGGATTAATTTTAATAGCATTATTATAGTCCCTGACTGCATCTTCAATATTATTTAAATTGTATTCCATAGTTTACTAAAATAACTTTGTTAAAATATTGTATAGCTTCCTTTTTATCTCCTAAGTTATACTTAGCTATTCCCATTAAATAGTCGTAATTTTTATAAAAAATAAAAAAAATTGGTATTAATATTACAAACATTAAGAAAAAAATGAATAATTTTCTTTTTGAATTATTTCCAATCTGTCCCGTTACATCAAAAAAACTTAAACGCTTTTGATGGCTACAATTAGGACAAGGCTTTTCAGGATATAACTTAGGATTGCCGCAATTATCGCAATAATCTTGATTTTCATCTTCGCTCATTTTAGTTCCTTTTAAATTTATATTGGATTAATTATCATTTGTTTTTGTAACATACTGACTACAAACTCCTCTAGCAATTACACTAGGATAATCTCGGGGGTCTGAATTATCATATACAACTACCATGATTTGACTTGGTTTTACATAGCTCCATAATTCAGTTTCAAGTTCATTCGGGCATACATTTTTTATATAAAAATCTTTTGAACGCGCATGATTTTTAACCGCATCTACCATATTTGGTTCTTCTAAGTACAAATTTACTATAATTTTCCCTAAATCATTTTCTATTTTTTTAACATAAAATGTATTCCCATTATAAAATTCATTGTAGTTATTTATTAACCATGCATTTGCTTTATTGTAATTTTCAACAGAAATCGTGTCTTCTTCATTGGATTTAAATATATTTGAAGTCATAGAGCCTAAAAAAAATATAACAATTAGCAAGCAA
The DNA here is from genome assembly GCA_903885635.1 of uncultured bacterium. Classification (GTDB taxonomy): domain Bacteria; phylum Cyanobacteriota; class Vampirovibrionia; order Gastranaerophilales; family Gastranaerophilaceae; genus CAIPUE01. Next base: position 11,693 of record CAISJE010000129.1, on the reverse strand, counting down.
CCACAACCACCAAATAAATTATTAAAAGTATTAGCGTTGTGCCTAGATTGTCCCTTAGGGCTAGTGGCATTACATGTGCAGGCACTATTTTCTTTTATATACTCCATATTTGCAGCTCCAATAATAAATTTAACTGAATAAATTATCCATACTTCCCTTTTTGTTTAAAAAACTTATTTTCACTTTTACTCTGGAATAAAATTATGTTTTTATCATATTACATATTCATAAATCACAACTTATTTCCTAAAGACCGCTTACAGTTCACAGAGTAACATAAAAAACAATATTTGAATACTATATGTATTCGAATATTGAATATATATTTACGGCTCTGAATTGAATACAATTAAAGCAATAAGGATGGTGAAGATTGAAAGAGTTTAAACCTATTAAAACAGAAAAGACAGTTATCAGCATACGACTTGACATCGATGTTTTAAATCAGGTTGATGCTCTTGCAAACAAAACCGACATCAGCCGTAATACTTTTATCTTGCAGTGCATAGATTATGCACTTAAAAATATTGATAAAAAGTGATTAACTAACTCAAGAGCAATTGGAGTGGACGTTTAATCATATGCGGTCATTTGTGATATGAAATTACTCCATAGCCTGCACATGCCAGACACGAAGTATTTTTTAGTTATTATTTTGGGTAACGTTTATTTATATCTTTGAAAACGGCTTTTGCCGTAGTTGGTTTCAGTATTGCTAAGATAAAACCCTTTGCAGTCCAGCGGTTCGTCATTTTTGGTTTTGGTTGAATGAATATCATCCGTTCCAAATAAATATTTGCAGTCAAACGATATTTTGAACAAATTTATAATTTTTTTTAACATTTCTTTTTCTCCTATCACTATTTCTATTTCTTACCTTTTTACCCATTGTTACCCCTAAAGCTACTCATATCAGTACTTTTAAAGATGAGTAAATGTTTTTTAGCCTTACCCTTTTACCCTCCGATGAAAATTCATCATAATCTAGCCCAAAATAAGTAAAAACATAATCCAAAGTTTTAAAATCGCCATTCATTAAATTTTCTACATTGAAAAAATCAGGAATAGTGTAATTTTCATTATTAACGGTAAGAATACGCCCATCAGGGGTTATTTTATAGTTTCGGCTCTCTCTACGAGGCGTTTTAAGCCCCTTTGAACTCCTCGTGGGTACGATTAAGCCTAAGCCCGCATTAACTTTATCTAGCGGGGCTTCTGGCATGTGCAATTCATCATTTATTAGTTTGTCTATTTCATCAAAAAAAGTTTTAAGCATTTTTGTTTTTCCTTGTTCAAAATGGCAAAAGAGGTAAATATTATATATAATTACCTCTCTTCAAAAACCCTACCATTAAAGCGTTTCAGCCATACAATGGGTAAATGGGTAAGTTATCAAGAGTAAAAAATGAAATTGCACCCACCATTCTTAGTTTTTTGAAATCGACCAAAGCCACTACCTGCGAGCATTTCAAGTATTGCCCTAGCCTCTTTACTGCTTTTATACTTGCTCATATTACTTTTATGTAGCATAGAGGGGGATATTGATTTTAAGCCTTTGGTTCTCAAATATTCTAGTGCTTGACTTGCTAATGGGCTAGAATTACAGTTTTGTTGAGATATTTTTTCAAAACAAGTAATATAATAACAGCTTAAAGATATTGCATTTTTAACAGCTTGTACTGATATTTCAAGGTTGGTGTCATCATTAATACAATGCAATATTAGCGAGAATCTAGCCACATAATCAGTTTGTTTTTGTAAGTAGCTTTTCATCAAATTACTGATATTATCTTTTTTTGCCTGTATTATTGAATAGCAAAAATCATCAAAAAGCTTTTGGGCTTCACTGTCAAAATGGTATTGTTTTTCGATATTATTGTTAAATAATCGCACATAGATATTTTTTATTAAGCTGACATTATAAGGCTCTGTCTCTGTATATTTGAGCCCTGTCTCCTCATAGTCGCTACAAGAATATAACCAACGCTCAATCATACCATTGGAGCTTTCAAAATTATTATTGAACAAAGTTGTTTCGAGGACTTTGGGCTGTATGCTACCTATAATATTATGACTAGCTAAAACGGTAAAAGAATTTTCCTGATTACTTCTTAGAACATTATAAGATTGTTTTTTCCACGCTTGCAAAAAATATTCTAAGTCATTTCCTCCGCCGCCTTTATATTGCCCCATCCCCTTTAAAAGAGAGGCTAATTCGTCCACAAAAATTGCTATACTTTTACCATTGTTTTTTGATAGTGCTTTTGCCAATGCCTCTACGGTAATGCTTTGAGATGTTATTATTTGCCTAGTGGGTTCTTCAGGTGCTTTGGGAGGGCTTAATGTTGCGTCTTTCATCCTTGGTTTTTCATACAACTTAAGGTCTATTTTATAATTAATTAAATCTACTTTGTATTTTTGATTTTCGAGTTCATACTTTTCGGTTAGGTCTTTTTCGAACTCGTCAATTATTTTTTTAACAAGGTTGAGGCAAGGCGTTTTTTTCTGTGAAGGATTGCCTATTATCGTAATCCATAAAATAGGATGTTCCACCCAATTTTTAGCTTTATCGACTATTATTTTATATTTTCCATCCATTAAAAGGCTAGTGCCAGCTAAAAAAGAACTCGCTATGTATTCAAGGGGAGCGTCTAGTCTTTCGTGCAAATCCATAAGCAATTTTTCTACTTTATTATTGTTGAAAGAATAAATCGGAAAAACTACCTTTTCATTATTACCGCTCAAAATATCTTGGATATCTTTTAGGGTTATTTCTTTAGCTTCATCCAAGATTTTTTGAAAAGCCTCTTTTCCTTCTTGCATTAAGTAATCGTCTAAGCCTTTAGCGTCACCCTTTGGGAGTATTATAATTTTCACTTTGGCTTTCTTTTCTCCTATCAGATAACAAGCTAAGGCATATAATGCTTTTTTTACTGGCTCTTTTTCCCATAAATCATTGTCATAGCAGATATAAACAAGCTTACCTGTCAATTTTAAGTTTACCATATCGGGTATTATATCCCATTCGTTTTCATCCTCCGTTTCACCCTCAAGATTTATTTTTTTTCTCCAATTTTGAACTCCTCCAATTGAAATACAGTTAAAGCCATCCTGTACCGCCTTAATAGATTTCTTCTCCCCTTCTGTGAAAATTACATATTCATAAGGGTTTAATAGGCACTCTATGGTTAAGCCTAGGGGTCTAAAAAGTCTTGAGGTTTCGTCTTTGGGTCGAATATATTTATTTTTGCCTTTTGGGTTTTTAAGTCGTTTTGTGAAATAATCTGATTTTTTGTTTTCAAATAATTCGGGATAGTACAACTGCCAGCCGTCAAAAGTTGTTTCAAGATATTGTTCTTGAATATATTGGCTTGTTGTTTTTTCTGAAATCCCACTTTTAATAAAATCATTAAGCGTGAAATCATTGATAATACAATCTTTTCGGCTCTTATGTGGTATAATATTATCATGAGTAATATTTACTTTGCCCTCGTTTTCGTCGGGGGCTTTTTCATTTTTTAACATTATTTGCCCCCATTCCCGTTAATTTCTTCAACCCATTCAAAATATGCACTTTCCTTTAAAAGCACACGTCCATTAATACGCCTGATTACTTTGGAAAATCCGTTTTGGTGGGCATTAAAAATCAATGCCCTTAATGCTCCAATAGTCGGGTAATCATAGTAATTAACCCATTTTGTGACAGGTATTAACCTGTTTTGCGATGTTTGTTCTGTTGCCATTTCTATTTCTCCTATTTTTGTAATACTATAATTTCTCAATACAAAATCAGCCATTAAAAGCCTTTAATATAGCTTTTGGCTTTTATTGTTATTTGTTTGGGGTTGCAACCTTATGTTGTAATTATTTCATATTTTTTTTGAGAAATAAAGGCATTAAACCAAGATGTCATTTGAGCTTATCAGATGACACAACCACAATTGTTATTATTTAAAGCAAAAATAGCATTATTAATTTAAAAATTTGTCACGCAATGTCATTTAACATTTAAAACTGCGATATTTGAAAATCTTTTAGCTTTAAAATGATAAAATTATTATGTTTATTTCGATTAGGAATATATTGAGCCAATTCAGGAAGCATTTTTTTAATTCTAGAAATTCTTTGGTTTAAAGTTTCTACCGATATCTTTAACTTCTCCGCAAGTGTAGCAGGATTTATATTTTCATTTGGATGGAGAATAAGTTCCTTTATAGTATTGTACGTCTCTATTTTGTCTGAAAAATATTGCTCATTATCGCCTATTTTTATTTCCATTCTATTATTACTGTAGAATAAAATTATATTTTCAAGGTTGTTATTAACTTCAATTTGTAATGGATATTTTTTAATTTCAGCTTCACAAAATATTTTTAACGTTCTTAATATTATGCTTAATGTTTCGTCTTTTTCTTTGTTAGTATAGTATTTTGCAACTACTTCATTTTTGTCCTTATAGTTATAATGATATAGGTACATTTTAAAGAGTCCATGGTTTATACTTTGTATCTCTCTGTAAATTTTTCTTTCAATATTATCAAACAATTTTTCATATCGGCTTAATTTTTCTTTTGGCACTTCCGCATTCAGTTTTAAAATATCAAAAATATTTCTATATTGAGAAAAAAATGCGGTTGGATTATTCAAATCCAATTCATATTTTTCAGGATTTAGAATTTCTTTTATTTCTTTTTGACTGTTTGATTCAAGTTTATCAATATTTATTTTTTGACTACATTTTTCAATGAAAGTAAATAATCGTTTTTGGAATTTAATTAAATTAGGACTGGTTTTTAAATTTGCAAAATAATTTCCGCGTCTGTAAACTTCCTCTTTTAATATAGGATTATTCATTATTGCGTCATCAATAAGATTGAGTTGGTCTTTATAACCTTTTGGACTTAATTCTTGTGTTCTGTAATCCTTAATGTTATTTAATGACTCATTTATCTTTATTAAAGCATCTGTTAAATCTTTCCGAGTTAATTTATTTTCCACCCTGCACCTCTAAGCTTTTGAATTGTTTTTCGTTCATACTTTCCAAGATTGCGGCGGTATGTTTTTTTGTTAAATGTGAATATCTTTTTACCATTGACATTGTTTTATGCCCTAATACTTCTGCTATTTCAAGTAAGCTTGCTCCACTCATTGCTAAATTGCTCGCTGCGGAGTGTCTCAAGTCATGAAATCTAAAATCCTCTAGCTTTGCTCTTTTAATGGCTTCTTCCCAATGCCATCTTATATCTGTAGTCTTTTTACCATCGGCTCTTGGGAAAACGAGCTTAGAGTTTAGCTTTCTAACTTTGGAATGTTCTAAAAGTAAATCATGAGCTTTACTTGAAATCGGGACTGCTCTATTTTCACCATTTTTTGTGTCCATAAAATAAAACATTCTTTTTTTAAAATCAACATTATCCCATTTTAAATTTATTATTTCACTATATCTAGCACCTGTCGATAATGCAACAACTACAATTAAATAAATCAAGGGATTACTAGCATTTTCACATTCCTTTAATAAATTAGCCCTTTCTTCATCTGATAAAAATCTTATTCGCCCTCTTGCCTCTTTTTTCTTTGTGACTTTGAACATTGGATTTTCTTCAATCCATTCCCATTCTCTAGTTGCTTTAGTTAATACAATAGACAGGCTCGCCATATAGCGGTTTATTGTAGCATTTGAACGTTTTACCTTTTTTGTTTTAGTTCTTGGGCTGGGTTCATTTGCTAACTTATCACGAAATTTAGCGAGTAAAGAGGGTGTTATATCAGATAATAAATATGCACCTAAATTTGACTTCCACCAATTCAGTTGCATCTCAAACTTTTTCTTATCTGATTTTCTTTCAGGTAATTCATTTATTATGTATCGGTCAATTGTTTCAGCAAGCGTGTGTTTTTTCGCTTCGTGTTCTTTGATATGCTTACCACGTTTCATTTTGCTTTCATTGTCACTTGCCCAAATTTTAGCGTCTGTGAGCCTTTTAAATGTAGCTGTTAATGCAGGATACCCCTTAATCCTTATAGATGCAGTGTAGCTAGTGCTACCGTCTTTCTTTTTTCTTTTCTTAAATTCTGCCATGCAAAAAATCCTTTATTGTTTTTTGTCGTAATTTTGTCGTAATAAATCCTAAAAAATACGAATATCATACAAAAAATTATAAAACACAAATCCTGAAAAGTCAATCTCTATCTTGTTTCTGATTGTTGATATTTTTTGAGAATTATTGAAAGCATGTGATTCGAATTCCCCTGGGAGTACCATTTAAAAAGCGGCATAGAGCCGCTTTTTTAGTGCGCTTCTGGGGTTAATATTTTTTAATAAAATATTCAGGGGACAATATGGGGACACTTGCCCACAAAAAATGACAATAAATCTAAAGTAAAATATTTTCCTCTGTGAAATGAAAAAGCCCCTCTAGTGAGGAGCATTAAGAATAGCTGGAAGTATGAAAAAGATTATATTTACATTAAACAACGTAACCATGTTTTATGCATTGCTCGCCTAGGCTATTGCTGAGGATATGAACATCTTAAATTTGATAGACAACCGGCTACGTAATTTATGCAAAAAGCTACAAGAGACACCCAATCTCTGTATAGCACATGGGCTGGCAAGTGCTAATCACCTTCTAAGATTCTATCGCCGAGTTATATTAACAAGCTTTAAAAGACTCCTTAGTCTCATTAAAATCAGGCCTTGATTGCAACTCGATATCAGTATAACGCACGCAGACAAACAGTGAAAAAGCAGTTTAACTAATTGTTTAATTTTATTTTTTATTCTTCTTTTAGCGTTATGCCGTTAAGTTGGCAAAATGAATTTAGAACATTTTTTGATTTTTCAATTTTTGCCAACAAATAATTATTTTTTATCTCTTTAGATATTAACGTTGCCTTTTTATACATTTTCGATGCCGCTGAAACACAATCAAACTGTACATCTGTCTTTACAAGTGCAATATCTTGAAGATATTTCCCATATAACAAGTAAAGATCTGCCAAAAGGTTAGACAACTCAAATTTTCTTGCGATTAAAATGGCTTTTTCAAGATGAACCTTGGCTAATTCATATTCTGCCTGAGCCATGTATGCTTCAGCAATTACCTTATTATACAAAATGATAAGATAATAATTGTTTATTTTAGTGCTTTGAGCCACATTTAAAGCCTTTTGTGCTACTTCAAGACACTTTTCCGGCCCTTCTGTTATCAGATTTGCTTCGGCGATTAAATACCATGTTACAAGAGCTCCAATAGCATTTTTTTCTTTTGAAAAATAAGTTATTTGCTCTTCATAAATTTCAAGTGCATGCTTTGCATTTTCCTCATCTTTAAATAATTTCCCAAGCAATGTTTTTAAAATATTTTTGGTAAAATTGTCATTAATATTATTTGCAAAAATCACAACCTGAAATAATTCTTCCTTAATTCCACTGTATTTTTTGTGTATAAAATTATTTAATATATTTATCAAATTCCAACGAGAAATTGCTTCATTATCCATAATATCTGTTTTATAAACCTTGATAATTTCGCTTAATATTTCCTCGGATGCCTCAATATCACCCTTTATTGTGTTTGCAAAAGCAAGAGCAAGTTTGACTTTACAAATAAATAATTTATTATTAAAATTATTTTTTTGTAAAAGTTCAAATAATGTTGATAAAACTTCAAAAGAACGACTATTGCCTTGGAAAATCAAAGCATTGGCAAGTGCCAAATAAGTATCCAACCACGCTATATAAAGAGATTTTATAGATATATTTTTATGTGGTTTTGTATTGAGATATTTATCAAAAACGGGCAGGATTTCATTATCTATAAGATTAATTATCTCACCGCTGTTTCCTATATTTAAAAGTGCATCCGTCTTTCTTGATTTTAACATCGCCACTTCGAGTTCAAAACTATTATCAAGTTTTGCTATCGCAGAATTTATACATTCGATTGTTCCGTAATAGTTACCCAAACTTATGCAACAATTGGCTAAATATCCGGTAAGTTCAATTTCTTTTATAGTATTTTGAAGATTTTTTGCATTTAAAATAGCATTGGGTAAATACTCTATAGCCTCTTTAGGGTTCGATTTTGAAAGTAATTTCCCTAACCTTTCATAAATATTATTTTTTATAAGAGACTTGCCAGCATTTTCCAAATTTTCGATAAGAATTAAGCATTGTTTCTGAGCTATTGCGTAAAGATTTGTATCCCCTATATAGGCTGCTAATTTAGTGTTCTCTGTCCAAAAGCTCAGGGCAGTCAAATCTTGTCCAAGATTTTGAGCAATCACTGCTATTATTGAATTTGATGAAAGGGTATAGCCGGAATAAACCGAAAATAAATTATTATTTAAAAAAGTAAAATTTTCATCTTTCTTTATAACCTTAAAAATCTCTGACCAAAGCGTAGAATTTTTAAAAGAATAAGAGTATTCGTTGACTTGTATAATAAAATTTAATTCTTGCAAAAGATTTAATATCCCTTGAAATTCAATTTCTTCAAGTTTAAAAATTTGATTTATAATGGCGGGGGAAAATTTTATTCCTTGAATACATGCTGCCGATAGGATTTTATATGCTGTAGGATTTTCTTTTAGAAAATCTAAACGCATTTTAATAGTCTCTTCAAATGTTAATGGCGCATTTATTTCAAACGAGTTATTTCTGGTTTTAAAATCAATTAATAAGCTCACCAATTGTTCCAAAACCGCAGGATTTCCCTCGGATGTACTAAATAGTTTGTCTTTTATAGGTTGAGGACATTTATCTTGACAAAAATATTGGTCTATAAATGAATTCATCTGGTTCTTATCAAAAGTGTTTAGTGAAATATCAAGATAGGATGGATTGTTGAATTTTTCATTATACAAATATCCTCTAGCCGGTCTTATTTCATCGTAAGTCAATAAAAACTTCAAGGACTTTGTGGTAAATTCAACATTTAATAAATTATGTAAAAACTCGTAGGAAAACCCGTCAATCAAGTCAAAATTTTCTATAACCAATACTGTTTTATTTCTTTCGATAATAGTTTTAAAAACTTTTTTTAAAAACGTAAAAGTTTTTTCTTTGTTTTTAAGAATATTTTCAAAATAATCCGTATTTGTCGGATATAAAAGATTTAAAAGAGCAAAAATTTCTTCATTTGTCAAAGTTGGGAATTCTGTTTGAAAAAATTTTTGGGATTCTTTTTTAAGCTGAGGTCCATCTGAACAAAAATTTGGGATATTGAAAAACATGAGCAAAATGTCTTGAATAAGCCCGCAGGGACTGAGTTGAGTTGTGGCGGAACATTCTCCCAAAAGCCAAGTTATTCCGTATTCTTTAAGTTCATGGATTGCAGATTTTAAAACAATTGATTTTCCAACCCCTTTTTGTCCGCTTAAAGATATTATTTTTTTGTCAATTGATAAAAGTCCTTCAAGAAGAAGTTCTTTTGCTTTTTGTTGAGAATATAACTCCGTGTCATAATTAACAGTTGAAGAGTTGGCGGATTGAATGTCTGGCTCCTTGTCTTGCGCAGGCGAAGATATTTCAGGCGAATGGGCGCACGCATGAGCGGGTAAATAGTTTTCTAACTCCTGTTCACTTTTTTCTGTTTCCTCTTCCTTCTTGCCTGCGCCATCAAATCCATGCCCGCATTTTCTGCAAATTTTAGCATTTGGGAAATTTACACTTTTGCATGACGTACAAATTTTCAAAAGGGGGGTTTCACAATGTGTACAATTCAAGTTATAAATTGAATTGTAGGTACGGCAATTTTTGCAAAAAATAGCAATTTTAGCGCCACAATGGTTACACTTTAATGCTTTTTCAGATATTTGTTTTTTACACTTGGGACATATCATAACTTTTACCCACAACTCAAAGTTAAATTTTATTAAATGCTTTTTTAACTTCTTCTACCAATTCTAATAAACGCTTAGAAACTTCAGATTGAGATAAATTAAGTTCTTGCGCAATTTGTTTTTGCTTCAACCCTTTAACATAACGGAGCTGATATAACTGCATATATTGCTTGGCAGGATTATTTGTATGGGCAATCGCCACTGCATCAATTAAAGTCTGCAAGGTTTCTTTTTTGATTACAACTTCTTCCGGTCCATCGCTCAAGTCAACCAAGTCGTAATTTATGTGTACATTTGAATATTTGGTATTTGGTAGAAGTGCGACCTCTTCAATAAATTTTTCTTCGGTTGCTACAAAACCTTCTCTGGTTCTTCTAACTCTACCTATGTCTTTTAGTACGTTAATAATCGACGTAGTCGCTATCTTTTTAAGATAGGTTTGTAAAGAAACTTCATTCTTAACGGTATTTATTATAAGAAAAGACCGCTTGTAAGTTTCATTAAAAAAATCTTCAAACAAATCTTCATTATCCGGATATTTTTTGTCTGAAAGGATTATTTTTTTTATTAAATCAATTTTTTCTTGTTCTAATTCCACTTCCTTAACTTTCTCAATGATAAAACTATCTTACTTTTAAGTATAGCATATTTAAAAGTTAATGATAAGGGTAGCAGTTGCAGAACCGCCACTAAGCTCACTGGAAGGCATTTTTAAGTATTTTAAAGTTTCTTTAACACTTTGTAACACTATCTTATCAATTTGCTTTGAACCGCTCGAAGCTGCAATTTCTTCGGATTGCAAAGAACCGTCATTTTTTATTACTAAATCGACTATAACCTTGTTAGAATAAGCCATCTCTGTCGCAAGCAACAAATCATTTTGAAGATTTAATTTCAAATTTTTGCCGGCTATTTGCAAATATTTTCTAAAAGTATCATTATAAGCAATATCTTCGGTGACTTCCCAAGCTACTTTTGAAATACTTGCATTTACCGGTTCAGATAAAAATGCATCAGAAACCGCTTTTCCCATATCTCGACCTGCGTCAGCTTGTTGATATTCACCCGGAATTGGTTGTTGCAAGGTTGAATCTGCCGCCTGTTCAGGCATTTGTTGACCTAAATCCGCATTCGCGGCATTTTCTTGCTGTAATCCGCTTAAAGCTTGTCCTTCCGCCGATATTGGGGCAGTAGTGGCGTTATTGGCAAATTTCGTTTCATTATTTTTATTATGAAAAATACCTGTGCCGATTACCAAAGATGCAAGGACAACGCTAGCAACAGAAGCCGCTATAATCATTTTTTTGTTTTTATAGATTGGAGTTCCAAAATACTTTGTTTCATTTACTTCATTCTCTAATTCCGATATTTCAACATTTTTGTTCATTTCTTTTTCAAACAAAACCTTTAACGGATCCTTATCGTCTTCGAAAGATTTGACATCCTGCTCAAAATCATCCAAGGGTTCATGCTCGACATAACTTATTTCAGAAAGTTGTGATGGGTTTATTGTTTCTGTTTCATCAATAGCTTCAAGCAAGCTAGTCTCTAAAAATTCCTTCTGTTCATCTGAAAATTCTACATCTTTTAAAAATTCGTCAACCTGAAAGAGAAATTCGTCAGACTTTTCTTGAACGCTATCTTCATCCAATATTTCTTCTTGTTCTAATTGTCTCAATCTTTGTAAAACATTTGTTTCGCCATCGGATTCAAATTGTTGGGCTTCTTCCAACTCTTCCAACTCATCCAACTCCTTAAACTCTTGTGGAATTTCTTCTTGCTCAATTTCTTCATTTTGAAATAAAGACGAATCGAAAGACTCTACGTCATCTATAGCCTCATTT
>CAISJE010000128.1 GCA_903885635.1 uncultured bacterium | reverse complement strand
TCGTATATCACACGATGATACACTCGCGTTTAATGTTTGTATATCTGCCCCCACCCTATTTGGTATGCTTGCACCATTTACATCATATAATATTGCCATACAACTCGTTTTATCAACTGACGTGTTGTATATATCATCCGCACTCATACTGCAAGTCGGATTATATGCTATTAGTATCGTTGTTCCGTCTAGCAACACCAAGCCCGATAAAGTGGACGTATTTACCGTTTGACCCAAGTCAACTCCGTTCATCAAGGAGGTATTTACATTGATTGTTTGAGTACTTGTGGTAAATCGTGACACAAAACATTCGCTTAAATTCGATGATGTACATCTCTTTGCTATTTTTACATACTTTGAAAACTCATCCACAAATGCATCGTTTGTGGCATAGCCTACCATTGGACTATTCAATGCCATTTGATTGGTCGCCTCTTTTAATTTTGATAAAAATACAGCATTAGAAGTGGAAAATATCCAAGAACTTACACTTTTTAGCGTTGTGGGTAATATTATTGCTGCGATTACTCCGATTATTCCAACCGTAATTACCACTTCTGCCAATGTCATCGCTTTTTGTGCTAAAATCCTAAAATTTACTTGACTTAAGGCTGTGTTTGTGCTATAATCTGCTTGTCTGCTTGTCTGCTTGTCTGCTTGTCATGACCATACCTAATAAATCCTTTTCATTACTACCTTAAATTGATTATACCATGTAAATTATTATTAGGCAATAGATAGGCCGCGTTTTTAGTCAGAAAACCGATTAGGGACCGAAGCAATCTTGTTCAAACCTGTCTCTCTTGCGTCTTTGCGAGACCTTGAGCGTCGAATGTGATAAACGATGTCCACCGAAGCAATCTCCCCGAAGCATGACTAAAGGCGAATGAGATTGCTTCGGTCCCTCATCGGTTTTCCACCTAAGAACCCCTCGCCTCGCAAGGACGGCAACTGCGAGACGCAAACTCGCCGTCAGGCACCATTTCCCACGTCATGCTGAACTTGTTTGACTTCTTTCCAGTGAATTACGTTAGTTAGATCCTGAAATACCCGCATAGGGACATTTTCTACGGCTCAATCTTTTGCCTTGAAAAGCAGTCAATTCAGGATGACGTGGGAAAGGGTGCATGAAAGGGATTGCTCCGCCTGAATTTAAAGCTTTAAGCATTTTGAAAATTAAGTAATGAGTGTATTTCATTGATTTTTCGCAAGAGCCTCGGTTGACTTGTCCTTGCCCCTATTAATATAGGCAAGTGCAAATTATAAATTTTTCTCACGCCTCCTCGGCCCGGTAAAATTTGGAATTATTCAGTGTCCTCATCGTCTAATCTAAGGTTTAAAATAATTTCTTAATCCGATTTTGAGACTGTTATTAGGACAGGCTTCGACGCATTTTAGACAATTTATACAGTTAGGATTTGCTAAGCTGTTTATTTTATCAACATTTATATTCATCAAACATTCCTTGCTACAACACTTACAAGATACACAAGTATCCTTTTTGTTAATCGTTATAGGTCTTGCCAGTGCGAATAGTCCTAATTTTGCTCCAAATGTGCAAAGATAACGGCAGAAAAACCTTCTTGTAAAAAGAGATGCAAAACCTAATATTATCAAAAAGTAAAATGCGGCATTTATTTTCCCATGCCCTTGAAGAATAGCTGCAAAGTTACCCCAAGCCTTTCCGGGGAACAAAAACAAACCTCCGATTGTAAGAGAACCAATCAATATAAAATATCTGGAGTATTTTAACCACCTATGGATTTTTTTATTAATTTCAATTGGTTCTTTTTTTACCAGTGCACCCAAATATCTGCAAATATCTTGATATAATCCTACAAAACACATCCAGCCACAAAAAATAGGACCTAATAGAATCGCTGTGGCGGTAATAAATAACATTATATAATTACGCGATAATACACCGGCTATAAATATGTTTAAATATATTAGCTGTGCGATCACGCGGAAGATGGATATTTTTTTTATTTTCATAATTTTAAATTTTAAAATCCCAACTTTTTATAACTAAATTATAACTAAACTTAGGATTTTCTTTTATTTTTTGTTCAATTTGCTCAAAAGTTAAAAACCCTTCGTTTGCGCCAAAATTTGATACAACAGAAGCTGAATTTACGGAACCATACATTAATGATTTACCTATATCAAATCCGGTACGCTCAAACGCAGCGCAAAATGTCGAAGCAAAGGCATCCCCCGCACCAAGAGTTGAAACAACAGTTGCGGGAAAATTTGGGCATTGGTAAAATGCTTTACCGTCAAAGGCATAAGCCCCGTGTTGCCCGTCGGTAATTACGATTGCCTGCTCTTTGCCCACTTTTAATTTTTTCAACATTTTTTTAATATCTGGATGAATTAATTCATCTGAAAACTTCTCAATTCTGGAATCAGGTCTTACATGAATTTTTGTACATAAAGATGCTTCCTCTTTATTCATAACAACAATTCTAGCGGTGTCGATAATCTTTTTAATATATTCAAATCCTTTTTTAATACTGGTTGTTCCTGCGTTAAAACAAACTTTTACATTATTTTCTTCAGCAAATTCAACGATAGATGCCAAAACCTTGTTCGATTCTCCGCTCAAAGGCGCAATATATAATAACTTCGCCTGTTTTATCGCCTCAAAATCTATTTCTGATTTTTTCAAAGTGGCGTTTGCTCCTCGTTGAGCCAAAACAGTTCTATCACCCTCAAAGCTTAACAAAATTATTGAAAAACCCGTTGAAACATTTTTATCCTGAATAATATTAGACAGGTCAAGCGGGCTTCTGTTTAAGACTTCAAGTACTCCTTTTGAATAAATATCGTCTCCGATTTTACAGATGGCGCTTGTAGAAAACCCGAGATTGGCAAAATTTAATGCCGTATTAACCCCGCCTCCGCCTACGTTGGAATTAAATGCTGAAATTTCCATCTTTGCTCCGTAAGGGTAACTCATGAATTCAGATTTTGAACATTTAGTGGAAACCGAGACGATATTTGCTTCGTCACATTCCACAAAAACATCCATTGTTGCGCTTCCTACCGTTATTACATCAAACATTACTGCTCCTTATTTTTATTACTTGTCGGTGCATACAGCGCACCCTACTTTACCAATGTACCTTTTTGTCACTCATGCCCTCGGGTGTGCTTCGTTGTAAACCTGTTTTAAGCGTTGGGTGGAAACATGCGTGTAAATTTGGGTGTTTGAAATGCTTGCATGCCCCAAGAGTTCTTGCACAACCCTCAAATCAGCACCGTTTTCGATTAATCTCGTCGCGAAACTATGTCTGAACATGTGCGGCGTAACTTTTTTGGGTAATTCGATTGAATTTACCACATCATTTATTACATTTCGGATGGTTTTGTCTTGAAGCCTGTAGCCGGTATTGTTAATAAAAACTGGAGTCGATTCAGTTATCTGCTCAAGCCTGAACCCTTTTGCAACAAGCGAACGTGCCGTATCCAAGTATCTTTGCAGGTAAGTTTTCGCTCTGTCTGAAACGAGTACAATTCGTTCTTTCGCACCTTTTCCGAAGACGGTTATTTCATTGTTTTCAAGATTTAAGCTGCCAAAATTAAGCCCGCTTAATTCAGAAACACGCATGCCACTCGCCCAAAGAAGTTCTAAAATAGCCCGATTTCTAAACCCTGCAGGGGTGTCTATTTTAATACCGTTTAAAATCTTTTCCATCTCCTCAGTAGTCAAAAATTTGGGCAGTGATTTGGGACGTTTGGGTGTATTTAAATTGAGTGAGGGATTGATTTCAATAAGCCGTTCTCTGTATAAAAATTTGTAAAATGTCCTGATTGATGCGATTTTTCTGGCAATTGTTGTCTTTTTATAGTCGAATTTTTGGATAAAATGCAAATAGTCTCTTACTTTTGAAAAATTAACCTCGGTGCAACATACATCACAAAGCCAGAGTAAATACCCTAAAATATCGGAATAATAAGCTTTTACCGTATGCTTTGAAAAATTTTTTTCCACCAGCAAATAAGACTTAAAATCTTCAAGATACTGTTTAGATGTTTTGTCCAAAATTATCTGCCCCTAATCCTCTTAACAATTTTACTTTTATTCAAATCTAGTATACAATAGTTATGACAAAAGGGAAAGATATTATGGGGAAAATATTTATGAGGAAGATTTTATTTGCATTTTTTGTTTTGGGGGTGTTCTTAAGTCAGGTTGTGGTTTTTGCAGAACCTATTATGGAGCTTGCAGCACCGAGATTAGAAACTCCACGAGTAATGTCAGATGACGGCACAATTTTGAAGCCTAAAACAATAGTCGGAACTAAAAAATCATCTGCAAGTGGAGCAAAAAAACAAGTTGCAAAAAAAAACAGACGGCACACTCTTAAAAAACCGCCTCAAATTAAAGTTAATTATGATAAAGTCTCAAAATTAATTGAATACGGTTACTACGATGAAGCTGACCGAATTCTGCAAGGTGCTATCTGTAGAAATTCAAAAGACATTAAAGCACAATCTTTATGGATGCTTTCTTTAGCTAAACAATCAAAGCTTGAACCTGCTCAAAAAAACTTGGTCGGTCTTTTGAAAAAATATCCAAGTAATTCGAATTTGCATTACGCTCAAGGAGTCGTTTATTATCAGAGAACGACTTCTTCTAATATGTTTTATAGAAATAATGCCTCTAAGTTAATTAATCAGGCAGCGGGTGAGTTTAAAAAAGCAGTGGAACTGGATAAAAACAACGCTGGAGCGCTTAACGCAGCAGGGGTTGTTTCTCTTAGTTTGGATAAACCTAAGGATTCAAAAAATTATTTTACAAAAGCACTTGCAGCTGACAAAACTTATTCACCGGCTATTGACAATTTAGGCACAATAGAGCTTTTGGGTGGAAAACTTGATGAAGCTGAAAAGAAGTTCAAACAATCTCTAATTTACAATACCCAAAACACAACGGCGATGTATCATTTGGCACAAATTTATTTCCAAAAAGGTGATTATGCTAATGCATTAACTTTTTTGAATAATGCGTTAGCTATAAATTCAAATTTGCCCGCTATATATAATTTAATGGGAAAAGCTTATATGGCACAGGGCAATGAAGCCGCAGCTCTTAATTCATTTAAAAAATCTTTGACGGTAAAACCTGAATTTACCCTCTCTTACTTGGACTTGGCTGAAATTTATGAAAAGCGTGGCGATGCTGATTTTGCCATTGCACAACTAAAAACCGCCGTTGCTATTGAGCCGGATTTTAATGATGCAAAACTAAGAATTGCTGATATTTCACTTACTAACGGGAACTACAAACAGGCGATCACCGTATATTCGGAACTCGTTGGGATTAACGATTACAATTCACAGGCTTTGAAAGGTTTAGCGGATGCTTATTATGCTCAAGCGCAAATTTCTGCAAACAAGTCTTTGGCGTCTAGTAAAGATTTGCCTGGTGCTTTGGAATATGTTAATAAAGCTATTGGTGCAAATGGAGAGGGCTTGGAGCTTCATTTGGCTAAATTAAAGCTTATGGAAATTACAAACCAACCTGAGCCATCGAAAGTTACTCTGAACAAAATCATTCAATCGCCGGCAAATGATTTTGTTAGTACAATCCTAAAGGGCGAAGCTTATCTGAAATTTAATGATTATAAAAACGCTCAAAAGACTTTCGATTTGGCAATAGATTTGTCACAAACGACCGAGGATGACTTATGTTTGTCTGAAATATTTATTTATCACAAGCAGTATGAAAATGCTCGAAAAGTTCTTCAAAAAATATTAAAAACTAATCCCCAAAATCAATCAGCAATAAGTGATTTAGACTATATTCAAAAATGCACAAAGCATGCGGATAATTATTTTCAATCGGCTAAAAAATTCCTGAAATCAAAAAATTTAAGTGCTGCGATAGAATATTTGTCGCGTTCGCTTGCAATTGACCCGAATAATGCTCAAGCACATATGCTTTTGGCTCAACTTTATGAAAAGAAAAAAGATTATCCGGAGGCATTGGCAAATTATAAAGCCTACTTGGGCTTAGAGCCTAATTCATCTGAATTTAAAAAAATCGAAAAGAAAATTAAGAACTTGGGAAATAGACTATAAAGATGAGATAAATAAGGTTGAAATTCTATTTTGTTTTATATATAATAGACATATTGCGAAATAAAATAATGCCAAAAACTAAAAAGACGATTTTTCATCAAGGTTTGTTCTCTTTATGCAAAATCTAAATGAAAATTCCAAAGTCCTGCACAAACCTTAACAAATTTGTCATCTATGC
>CAISJE010000127.1 GCA_903885635.1 uncultured bacterium | reverse complement strand
TTTAAACGCCATATCTATATTCATCTCATCCTCCATAAAATTAAACAATACATCTGTATTCTTTAATTTTAAAAGAAATAAGCTTGATTATCATACTTTAGATAGGTTATTTTTATTCTATTTCGCAATATGTCTATTTTAAAACGTAATATTTCGGCTACAAATATTAATAATAAGCCAATTCAAGAGAGGGGGGATGTCTCATTAGTTGTTACTGAAAATTCAAATACTTCTCCTCCTGTCACCTCTGAAGAGGATATTAAGGAAATTATATCCTCATTAATAAATGAGAATATTAAAGACTTTTTTCTTTTTGATGGTGAGCAAATGGAAGAACTCACAAAATACAGTCAAAAAAGTCGCCAAGAAGTAAAAAAGGGGATTAAAACCCTCTTGCAATTAGATACTATTGAAATATCACAAAATTCTTTAAAAAAATATATTAAAGAGGTTAATGGAGATATAGAACTAAATTCTTCTGGTGAGCTAGAAATTGTTAGTGAGCAGTTATCACAGGCAGAAGATAAAATCAGCCAATTAGAAATAAATCTGAGCAACTGTGAAAAGGAATACTCATTGGCGAACCAAGAGGAAAAGAGTATATTACGCAAAATTGAAGAAAACCAAGAAGTATTAACTAAACAGAAAGATAGAGAATTAACTTCCCTGCAGCTTGTTAAATTAAAAGAAGAAATAGAAAAACTCAAAAATGATCTTAAAGAAAAGCTTGAAATTAGTGGTGCATATTTAGCAACCCCAGTTGTAACTGAGCTTGATACTGAGCTTCAGGCAAAATATGACCGTGGAGAATTGCCTAGTGGCATAAGAAAAGAATTTATAGACAAGTTATTGAGACAATGTCGTTGTATTTGTGGGAATAATTTAAATGACCACCCAGAAGCAAAAGATGTATTATTTGAATACCAACACACTAAAACAGATGACCACTCGGATGCGGCAATAAAAGTATTGAGAATGGCACATGATTTAAAAGTAAGAGTCGAAAATGAAGACAAAAATATTGAAAGAATGGTAATTCAATACGAATCTTATCAAAAAGAAATAGAGAGCTTGAATAAAAAACTAGATAAATATAATGAAGAATTAAAAGGCATTAAAGGTGTTGAAGACTATGGAATTAGACTAGAACAACTTAAAAAAGACCAATCTAGTATAATGAGCAGAAAAATTTCTGATGACAGAGAGAAAAAAGATCTTGAAATGAAAAGGGAAGATTTAAAAAGAAGGCAAACAGTATTGAGCCAAAATAATCAGCGATTGCTCAAGCTTATAGAACAAAGAAATATTGTACAAATGGCAATTGATAAATTAAGTAATATTTATGAAGAATATTCTGATGAATTAAGGGAAAATTTATCGAAATGTGCAACTGAAATATTTAAAAAAATTGCAGATTCAAGTTCATTGCAAAGTTTGGCAAAAATAGTTATATTAGATGATTTTCAGTTAGAAGTATTAAGCCACTTTGATACAAAAATGCTCTCCCAAATTTCTTCTGGGCAGAGGCAAATTGTTTCTTTATCCTATATCTGTGCATTACTTCAAGTAGGAAGTAACTTAGAAATGCCATTACTAATGGATACTCCGTTTGGTCGCCTCTCAGGCTCTCCAAGGGATGCTTGTTTGAAGAACTTGCCTCAATTACTTTCTCAATGGATATTATTAACCACTGATACTGAGTTCCAATCAGAAGAAGCAAATGTATTACACTCATCAGATAAATGGGGTGCTGTTTATGAAATATATCACACTGACGACCGAGAATCGCAAGTAAGGCAAGAGGACATAAATACTTGGGCTCCAAGAAGAAAAACAATTGAGTTAGAAAGGGTTTAGAATATGGCAAATACTTTTGAAGGCGGAAAGTCTCCTGCAATTAAAATCTCACAAAAGTGGTTACGTTTTTATCAAAGTTTTTGTAAAAGAGGACAAACGCAAGTTGAGTCTTGTGAATTGTTTGATAAGTATACAAATTTATATACGCTTTGTTCTGTAATTGGTTATAACATAGGTCATAAAACGCCTTTAGAGTCCCAGACTGCGTCACCATTTACTCTAGAGCAAGTCGGTGAAACATATGAATGGACAACCCTTATTGCAATAGCATATGCCGATACCAATCAAGATGATAGTGTATTTATGGATTCAAGAAGAATTCTGAATATTTGTGATGAATATGCGGAAACTGGAATTAGGTGGATTATAGAGCAATATCCATTTAACATCATTTATAAAGATGGAAATATTTACAATTATGATAAAATCGATCTTGAGCAGCAAGTAATGTTACTTATAAGACAGCAAAAATCAGAACATGCGCTAATTTAAATTAAATGGTTTTTTGCTAAATCTAGAAGGCTATTCATTTGATTTAGATGTATAACCAAGTAGGGTCTCGCAGGGATTTTTACTTTTTTGTTTTTGCCTGCATTGCCGCCGAATTGATGAATTGCGGCGTAGGCTTTGTTTGTCCCAATAAGGGCTGAGTTTTCGCTGTATTCACTCGTAATAGATGCTGCGAGTTCTCCTCGCATTTGCAACACTTTGCCTGGCCAGTATCCTTTTTTTGTTCGTTGTCCGATTGTTGCCTTTTTTAGTTCTGCCCACTTCTCTGGTCGTCCCTCTTGTTTGAAATTTTCCTCAACAGAGTCCGCCATAATCCCTGCAATGTTTTTCATTAGCGGTCTTAAGTCAGAAGTCTTTTCAAAGAGCCTATCCAATACTTGATTAAGCTCTTTGTCATCTATTTTTATTTCAATTGGTTCGCCCATTAAATAAGTCCTCAATTGGATAATTATACCAATTTGCAATCAATAAAGTATTAATGTATAATAAATCTTGTAAGTAATAATTTACAGGAGGAATTATGCGACCTAAATTACCATTTCCTGATGGAACTGCAGAACAAATGCAAAATTTGTTAGAAAATGT
>CAISJE010000126.1 GCA_903885635.1 uncultured bacterium | reverse complement strand
TGTGCCTTTAAAAACATGAATGCGGTAGAGGACAGATTAGTTGAAGCATCATTATTTTACGAAAATCATACCAATATTGTTCAATCAGTAACCGGTTTTGATTGGATAGTTAATACTTTATTGATTGCAAATTAGTATAATAAGCCACTTGGGGCATGTGATATCTCCTAAACAATTATGGATATTAACTTTGGTTTTTACAAAAAATTACAATTCGGTGTCGTATTTTGTCCTCCCCTTGAGGGAACTCTGCCGAACAAAAATATGACTAAATGTCATATTTTTGAGAGAGGGGGAAATCTTTGATTTCGAGGAGGGGTAAAAAGCGTTGATTTTATTGCATCCCCCCCCCCTAGCCCTCACCAAGCATTACTGCAAAATAAAAGAGTCACTCCGAAACGAAGTAACTCTTTTTTATGCATTTACGATTTAACGTTTTTGCTTATCTTGAATTTAGCCCTATTGAGCTTACGCAAGAATTTTGTCTACGACACCTGATCCGACAGTTCTTCCGCCTTCTCTGATCGCAAATCTCATACCGGCTTCGATAGCTACAGGAGCGATTAATTCAACTTCCATAATTACGTTATCACCAGGCATTACCATTTCGCCTTCGAATTTGATTGAACCGGTTACGTCAGTTGTTCTGATGTAGAACTGAGGTCTATATCCAGGGAAGAATGGAGTGTGACGTCCACCTTCGTCTTTTGTTAATACATAAACGTTAGCTGTGAATTTTGTGTGCGGTTTGATTGAACCGATTGCCGCCAAAACTTGTCCTCTTTGGATAGCTTCTTTGTCAACACCACGAAGCAATAAACCAACGTTATCACCAGCCATACCTTGGTCAAGAAGTTTTCTGAACATCTCAACACCGGTAACTGTTGTTTTTCTTGTGTCGCCGAAACCTACTAATTCAACTTCACCTTGAACTTTAACTATTCCTCTTTCAATTCTACCCGTAGCAACTGTACCACGACCTGTGATTGAGAAAACATCTTCTACAGGCATCAAGAACGGTTTGTCCAAATCACGTTCAGGAGTTGGAATGTAGCTGTCAACAGCATCCATTAATTCCCAAATCTTGTCAACCCATTTGTCTTCGCCTCTTTTAATTTTTGGATTAGCAATAACTGCTTCCAAAGCTTTTAGAGCTGAACCGTGAATGAATGGAGTAGCATCACCGTCGAATTCATAAGAAGTCAACAATTCTCTTACTTCCATCTCAACAAGCTCTAACAACTCAGAATCATCAACCATGTCGCATTTGTTTAAAAATACAACCAATTGAGGAACCCCAACTTGTCTTGCCAACAAGATGTGTTCACGAGTTTGGGGCATAGCCCCGTCAGTTGCTGCTACAACAAGGATTGCTCCATCCATTTGAGCCGCACCTGTAATCATGTTCTTTACATAGTCTGCGTGACCAGGGCAGTCAACGTGAGCATAGTGTCTTGCTGTTGTTTCATACTCAACGTGAGCAGTAGAGATGGTAATACCTCTTGCTTTTTCTTCCGGAGCCGCATCAATTTCGTCAAATTTCTTTGCTTGTGCTTGCCCAACTGCTGCCATTGTACCTGTGATTGCTGCAGTTAAAGTAGTTTTACCGTGGTCTACGTGACCTACTGTTCCTACGTTAACGTGCGGTTTGTTTCGTTCAAACTTTTCGCGTGCCATGAGATTAATCTCCTTTTTGATTATACTACCTATTACTTATTTGAATTTAAGTTATATATTTATTCTATTTGCTAAAGATTTATTGTCAACCTTCTTTCTTTACAAAGAAAGAAGGCAAATAAACTTTATCTGCATCGGCTTTTTAAGGGCGTAATAGCAATCCTGCCCTTGTACAACCTTGGTCTTATTACCTCCGTTCGCCGTTAACTTTTGCGCATTTATTTATCCTCTATCTTGATTAATTATCATGTTCGCGCTAAGATTTAAAAGTAATTTTATTTAAACAAGGAGGATTATTATGTCAAGAAAACCTATTATTGCGGGAAATTGGAAAATGAATTTGTTGCAATCAGAAGCAAAAGAATTATTTTCAGGGATTAAAGATTTTGTAAAACAATATTCAGCAGAGCAGTTGCCGATTGTTGTTGTTGCACCTACTTTTACATCTATTGCGGCAGTTGAAAGTCAAAGATGCGACTGCGGATGCAGAAATTTATTGTTTACGGCAGGACAAAATTGCTATTTTGAAAAAAATGGTGCTTATACAGGTGAAATTTCGGTGGAAATGTTAAAAGACGCGGGTTGTGAATATATTATTATCGGACACTCTGAAAGACGTCAATATTTTTCGGAAACAGATGAAATGATTAACAAAAAAGCAAAAGCAATTCTTTCCAACGGATTAATCCCTATTATTTGTTGTGGAGAAACTCTTGAACAAAGAGAAGCAGGGGTTACAGATACTCATATCGCAGGTCAAATTAAAGCAGCTCTTGAGAGCCTGACAGAAGAAGAAATCTCTAAATCGGCAATAGCCTATGAGCCGATTTGGGCAATCGGAACAGGTAAAACTTGCGATTCAGATGAAGCAAACAGAGTAATTGCAATGATTAGAAATGTTGTTAAAGAAATTAGCTCAACATCAGCCGGCGATGCCGTCAGAATTCTTTACGGCGGAAGTGTAAACCCGTCAACGATTGAAGAACAAATGTCAAAATCCGACATTGATGGTGCTTTAGTCGGCGGAGCAAGCTTGAAAGTTGACAGTTTTACGTCGATTATCGCTAACACTATGAAAGTTGCCGTTTAAGTAAAATGTGAATTGTCGGGCATTTTTGCCCGACAGCATTTGCTCCAGAAGAGGTTTTATGTATTTAGATTTGACAGTGTTTCAAAAAGCACTTGATAGCTTAAAATCAGCTATTATAAAATATAATCAAGATGTTAACGATGATATGATAAGAGATTCTGTCATCCAACGTTTTGAGTACACTTATGGGCTTGCGATTAAGATGATAGAACGTTTTTTGCAAACAACTTCTACTTTAGATGTGGACACCCTTTCCTTTAATCAATTAATAAGGGACGCTAATGAAAGGGGAGTTTTATTAGGTAATTTGGAAAACTGGGCTGAGTACAGAAAAAAAAGAAATATAACTTCTCACACTTATGACGAAACAAAAGCACTTGAAGTTGTTTCAATTATGGATGATTTTATTAAAGAGGCGGAGTTTTTGTTGAATAAATTGAAAGAAAAAAATGAAAGTTGATATTGAAACCAGATACTTGGAGCATGTAAAAAGCATTATCAATTCACAGTTACAAGACCCGAATTTAAAGATTTATGTTTTTGGCTCTCGAGCGAGAGGAAATGCGAAAAAATATTCAGACTTGGATATTGCATTACAAGCCGAATCCAAAATCGAAGTCAACAAAATGGGTAAAATTGAGCTTGAGCTTGAAGAAACAACAATTCCGTACAAGGTTGATGTCATTGATTTGAATAATATCCCAGATACTTTTAGAAAATGCATCGAAAATGACTTGGTTGAAGTTTGAAATTATTGTTTGTAATTCTGGAATTATTCTACGTCCTCTAAAACATTTTTTCAACGCTGTATGAATAATTATACCAATTTGCAATCAATAAAGTATTAATGTATAATAAATCTTGTAAGTAATAATTTACAGGAGGAATTATGCGACCTAAATTACCATTTCCTGATGGAACTGCAGAACAAATGCAAAATTTGTTAGAAAATGT
>CAISJE010000125.1 GCA_903885635.1 uncultured bacterium | reverse complement strand
TTAAATAGGTTTCCTCTAAAGTGTGTGTTTTTCTGTAATCTATTACCTTTTTTCTCAAGTCCAAAGAATATGCCATAATTTCACCTCCGCTATTATTATACCATATTTCATTGTTGTTGTCAACTTAAATTACTATAACTGAAATAGAGGTGCCCTTAACAATAATTGTTCAATGCCGATTTAATAAGTTCTTTCATTTC
This sequence comes from uncultured bacterium, assembly GCA_903885635.1. Classification (GTDB taxonomy): domain Bacteria; phylum Cyanobacteriota; class Vampirovibrionia; order Gastranaerophilales; family Gastranaerophilaceae; genus CAIPUE01. The sequence goes on along the minus strand of CAISJE010000125.1, from coordinate 1,971 downwards.
TTCTCTAAGACTTTTTGGTGAAATTACTTCGCAGTTTTCGCCGTATCTCATTAATCTTTTTAAAAGGAGTGTGCGGTCTTCTGTTTGATTTAAAATTATAATGCTACAATCTGATTTTATTTGCAAAAGTTTTTCTCCGTCATGAAGTTTATATACTTTTGCCAGTCTATCTTTAAGTTGAAATGTTATTGAAGATAGCATATTTGCGCGGTTTGATTTTAAGGGAAGTTGCTCAACTTTTAAAATAGAATCAAAATTTATGTCTTGAACTTGTGCCAAAACGGGGTTATATACGCTTAAATAAATTTCACTACCTTTGTATTTAATTTCATTTGGTTCTACCATTATTGACAATTCTGTTTTTTGTGGGGGGTTATAAGTTATTTTTAGTCTTTGTCCGTCAAGGCAATATTTTTCGTACTCTTTAATTTGTGTAGAATATTTTTTGTAATCAGACTCTAAGTTTATAAAAACAGGCTTTTTAATCCGATTTAACAGCAACTTTGTGTTGTCGCTAAATCTTTTTTCCAGTTCTTGCAAAAATTCATCTATTTCTTTTTTAATATTTTCTTCGGGTAAAAATCCAGAAAATTTTTCGATTAAAGAAATAGCTTTCAAATTATCTTCATTAAAATCGAATTGATGTGGAGCGTTTAAAAGAATATATTTATCTTTTTTTTTGACAAATCTGAATCCAAAAACTTTGAGAGTATTTATATATTTCAAAATTACTTCGTTAGTATAGACTCTGTTATTCGGGTCAAATTTTTCAAAATAATTTATGATATCTTGAATACTTGCACTGTCTTTCGACAATATTTTCAAAGTTTCCAATACTCTTACGCTTGTATCGCTGGTTTTTTTAGATGTTTTCATAACTTGCTTCCATTGCTTTTAATTTATTTAACACTTTAGTTTTAAATGATTCAGGTGATTTTATTTTACAATCGCCTGCTTGATATAAAATTTTTTGGATAAGTTCAAATTCAGTTTTTGAAGTTACTTCAATTATCAATTTATTTTCGGTTTGTTCGATGATTTTCTCGTTCGATTCAAGAATATAGTTATTATTTTGGTTATATAACTCATACACAACAGTTATGGGCAGAAAATTTTCATGCCCTTTTAATATATTAATACTGCAAATATTTAAAATTCTGTCTACAGAAAAATAAGAATATTCTTTGTGGGTTAAACTGGTTCCCCACAAATAAAGTTTGCCGGATTTAAAAGAAAGCTTATCGGCGATAATTTTAATTTCTTTTTTGCCTGATTTTGGAGAATTGTATAAAAAAGTAATTTGATTTTTATTTTTGCAGTGGATTAAAAGATTATTCAAAATATTTTTATTGATATATTTTAAGATGGACATATTTTGCAGAATTTCTTCTGTATTTTCGTCTTTTGCCAACTCGGAAATTTTCTTAAAAAAGTTTTCAATTATTATCACGTCTTGTACATCGACTTTATCATATAAATTCTTATATAATTTTGTTAGTGCTTTAAGTTGTGATTTTGGAATATCGTAAGTAAAAGGGTGTGAGATTAATTCATATTTTTTATTGTTGGACTTATTCGCTCTTGTTATTTCGCATCCTATAGCTCTAAGTGAATTTATGTATATTCTTAAGGTATCACTGGAAAAATTTTCTTTAATATATTGATTGCTAAGAAGGCAGTGATTGATTTCGTCGTTAGTTTTGGGTGATTCCATTAATGCGCGCAAAATCACAAGTGTTCGATATCCGGTGAGGGACATTAAATTACAATTGACTGTATTGTTTGTTAAAAATTCTTGCATTGGCATCTCCATTAATTTCATTTTAATTTAAACTAATACCAATTTGCAATCAATAAAGTATTAATGTATAATAAATCTTGTAAGTAATAATTTACAGGAGGAATTATGCGACCTAAATTACCATTTCCTGATGGAACTGCAGAACAAATGCAAAATTTGTTAGAAAATGT
>CAISJE010000124.1 GCA_903885635.1 uncultured bacterium | reverse complement strand
TATGGTATTTTGATAGTGCATAGTGAACTCCTAAAAACAAGTCTCGACAACTATATTTTAGGACAAAAGTATTAATAATGCTCACTATGCACTTTTTTTGCAAAAATTATCTCGGACAGTAGTGCCGCAAGGGGCGAGGAGGTGCGAACGCCTATAATTAGTTTTTACACAGCCGCAAGGGGAGAGGTGAAAACGCTTGTAGTGATTGGCTTTAAGCCTTTTTAAGTTATTAATCCCGAAAAATTTATATGTTTTTGCCCTGTAATTAAAAGCTACCTGAGTTGTTACCAAAACATTTGAGTTGTTACGTAACTATTTTTGTGTTTAAATTAATTAATAATAAAATAGAATAGTAGGAAGTGTAAGTATGAAAGAGCAGAAACAGTTAGCTAAAATAGGAGTTTTTGGCGGTTCAGGTTTTTATAAATTTTTGGATAATATAGAAGAAGTTAAAGTTGAAACTCCTTATGGGATGCCCAGTGATAATTTTTTCATAGGAGAAATCGGAAAACATAAAGTTGCATTTATGCCAAGACACGGAAGAAATCACAGTATTTTGCCGCATTTGATTAACTATCGTGCGAATGTTTGGGCGATGAAATCCATTGGCGTTGAAAGGGTTATTTCCCCTTGCGCATCGGGAAGCCTGCAAAAACATGTTAAACCAGGTGATTTTGTAATCTGCGACCAATTTGTTGATTGGACTGATGGCAGGCAAAATACATTTTTTGAAGGTCCGATTGTAACGCATCCTTCACCTGCTGATTTATATTGTCCTGAATTAAGAAAATTAGCTATAAAAACAGCGCAACAAGAGGGTATAACTGTCCATCAAACCGGTTCAATAGTTGTAATTAACGGCCCAAGATTTTCAACAAAAGCCGAATCGAATTTTTTTACTAATCAAGGTTGGGAAGTTATTAATATGTCGGCTTTCCCTGAAAATTATTTGGTAAAAGAAATGGATATGTGCCCATTGAATATTTCGTTGATAACAGATTATGATGCAGGATTGGTCGGAGATGTGGCACCTGTTTCTCATCATGAGGTTATGAGAGTGTTTGATTCTAACGTAGAAAAATTGAAGCGACTTTTGTTTAAGATGATTGAAAATATACCATCTGAGAGAGAAAATTGTGATTGTGCGTATACAAAAGTTAATTCGCAGCTTTAGGAGTGAGATTTATGGATATTGTAAAAATTGTAGATAATATTTTTTATTTTTATTTCTTGTTAATAATTTTAAGAATATTTTTGACTTGGATACCAAGTATAGATTGGCACCAACAGCCGATTAAATCTATCAGAGAGGTTACCGATATGTATTTGAATGTTTTTAGAAGATTCATTCCGCCTGTCGGTGGGCTGGATTTTTCTCCAATAATCGCAATTATTGTGCTTCAAATCATTCAAGTTGTAGTTACAAATCTGGTTGCCTCAATCGTTGGCTAAAATAAACTAAAATGGAGATGTTTAATGGATAGATTTTTTGGAATATTCGGAATAGTTTTTATATTTTTGGTTGCTTTTTCAATGTCAAACAATAAAAAAGCAATAAATTTTAAAACTATAGGAATGGGATTTTTTCTTCAGATTCTTTTGGCTGTTTTTGTTTTAAAAACACCGCTGGGACAAGTTATCTTTGGAAATATCGGATTGTTTATCCAAAAAATTCTTGAATTCGCAACACAAGGTTCTGCTTTTATGTTTGGACCATTGAGCAGCAGCGAAAAATTGAGCCAAATTTTCGGTTCCGGTTCTATAGTTTTTGCGCTGCAACTTTTGGCAACAACTATTTTTATTACCGTTCTCGTAAATATACTTTACTATTATAAAATTATGCAAAGGATAATTGCTGTTTTAAGTAAAGCGATGTACAAAATAATGGACGTAAGCGGTGCTGAAGCGTTTTCAAACGTAGCAAGTTCTTTCGTTGGGCAAATTATGGCTCAGATTATGATTAAGCCCTATGTCCCTAACTTGACACGCTCTGAACTGTTGGCATCAATGGCGGGCAGTATGGCTTGTATTTCAGGCGGAGTTATGGCGCTTTATGTCGGGATGGGAGTTCCTGCACAATATTTGCTTGCTGCCTCAATTATGGCGGCACCGGGTGCGTTGGTGATTTCAAAAATAGTTTATCCAGAAGACGGAGAACCTGAGACTAAACATGAAGTTAAAATAAGTAAAAGAAGAACACATGTAAATGTAATTGATTCAATCGCAAGGGGAGCTTCAGATGGTTTGGCAGTTTCTTTAAAAGTCATTGCGGTTTTGCTTGCCTTTGTTGCACTAATAGCAATGATTGATTGGTTTTTAGGTAAATTTGGTGTACTTTTGCACAATGCAATTCATTTAAATTTGGCGTTTTTAGGATTAGATATCGATCACCTTTCAATGAAAGCTATCATTGGCAAATTTTTTGCCATATTTGCTTATTTTATGGGCGTTCCGATGAAAGACGCAAGTTCGGTAGGTTCATTGCTTGGAACAAAATTTATTCTAAACGAAATGTTGGGATATGTAGATTTGGTTGCAATAAAAAATGTTATATCTGATAAAAGTTTTATTATTGCAAGTTTTGCTTTGTGCGGATTTGCCAATTTAAGCTCAATTGCAATTCAAATAGGTGGGATTGGGGAGATTGCACCTAATCAGAGAAAAAATCTTTCCAGATTGGGCGTAAGAGCATTAATTTGCGGAACTTTGGCATCTTATATGTCAGCATGTATTGCGGGAATATTGCTGGGGTAAATGTACATTGGGATATTGGAGTAAATTAAATGTCTTATAGAGGGAAAAAACTTTTACAAATTATGCAAATGGCAAGTAATTATAACAATTTTGTGGTTAATTACATCCTCAAATCGATTGGGGATAGGAAAATAATTCTTGATTTTGGTGCTGGTTACGGATATTTTGCTACATTGTTAAGAGAAAAAAAACAACTTGATATTACCTGTGTCGAAATTGATGAAGAATTAAATGAGCACTGCCAAAGTCTTAATTTTCCTGTTTTTGATAATTTAGAGCAAATTGAAGATAGTAAATTTGATTTTATTTATACGCTTAATGTCCTTGAACACATAGAAAATGATAAGCAAACCCTCTTTTTACTTAAAAACAAACTCAAAAAAGGTGGCAAGCTTTTTGTATATGTTCCGGCTTTTCAAATTTTGTATTCTTCTTTCGATAAATCAATAGGTCACTTTAGAAGATACAGAAAAAATAATTTAACAGAGTTTTTAACAGAAAACGGATTTGAAATTCTAACTGCAAAATATATAGACAGTATAGGCTTTTTATTGGCATTGCTATATAAAATATTAAATATAGAAAATGGCAAAATTAGTTTGTTTCAGGTGTTTATTTTTGATAAAATTTTATTTCCGATAGGAAAAATTTTCGACAAATTAACAATGGGCAAATTTTTTGGCAAAAATCTAATAATTGAAGCACTATTGGAATAAAAAGTAGGCGTAATGTTCAAAGTAAGCAGAAAAAGAACACTGTTAACATGTCAGAATGTATTGCGGGAATATTGCTGGGGTAAGTTAGTTGAAAAACTTATGCCGATTTTTTATTTGCATCCTGCTCAACATCTTCTTTAATAATTTTATTTATGAAATAAGGGGTAACTACTCCCATTAGGATAGAGAGAACGACAAAGTTTAGCCAGAAGATTCCTTTTGCCATTTTTACATCTTTCGGTGAATTCATTATTTTCAGTTCTTCCAATTTTTTTATAGGAGGAAGGTATTTGTTTAGTAACGTTTTTTCTCCGTCGCGTTTAATCAAATTCGTTTTCAAACGTGATTTATCGGAAATCCTACCAAGTATACTTGAAAGCAGAATATCACCTAAGAAAAATATTGCCAAACTAGCACTTGAACGGATTAAGTTATCTTTTCTTTCGGTATTATTTCTTGAAGCCATAAAAACTCCAAAATGTGCGGCGACAAAACTGACAGCCATGGGTAATAATTCCATAAAAATGGCATTTTTGTAATCAAATTTGCTACCATGTTTTTTTACCAATGTAGTGAATTTATTTACATTTTTTGTAATTAACCCGTGCCTGATTGCCATAGGAAGACCTATAGATGTTCCTGCAAGCACTCCTAAAAAAGCACCATATCTTAATTTTTCGTTTTTCTTAAATTCCGCAGCTCTTTTTTCAACAACTTCTTTATTCGCCATTTTTAATTCAGCAGAATAACCAGTTTGTCCTGTCTTTTTCTCAGTCTGCCAAGCATTAAAAAATCCTATATGACCGAAAGGTCCCGCAATAAGCATTATGTCACTGCCGAGAACAATATTTTTTGCGGTGGAAAGCCTTTTTCTTAATTTGTCATAATCTCCATCAACTCTATCTAAAACAGGTTTAAAATCAATATTTAACTTTTTAGAAAGTTTGTCCAATCCCTCTTTTGTTTTTTCGGGACTAACCAGATATTTGTTAGATAACTTAATTATACCGTATTCTTCAGACCAAAATTTTGTGGTAAGCTTTGCTACATTTTTTAGTGCAAAACGATTTATAAAAGGTAATAAAAGAAGCGGCGAGGCAAAAACCATTCCGACACTCAAGACAGAGCGGTTAATCCTTTCTCTGCGTTCTTCTTCGTTATTCGCCATAACAACCCAAGGAATATCCGAACTCGTAAGATCGAATAGAGCCTTATTTAAAAATATCTTTCCCATTACCTGATCCGTAAGTCCTTGAAATTTTGGGGTATGGTTGTAAGTTTGTTGTTGTTCGATTCTCATAATTTCCGAGAATGATTATCCTTTCTTTTAGTTTTATTTTGCTTAAAATATATACAAAAACCCGCCATCTTATTTTAAGATTGACGGATTTGTTTAAACTTTAATTTTATTTAAATTCGTTTATAAACAGTAGCAGTAGCAACATTTCCATCGAATCTTAACCATAAGGCATGACATTAAGCAACAACATTCTTCTGTTGTCATTGAGCAGATATTCTTCATTCTTTTGTACAGATGGTCCATAAATCGTCCCTAAGTCTAAAATATTATTCACATTAAACGCTAAACAAGGAAAATAGTCAACCCTGTTTGTTTACAAAAATAAATGAAAAAAGGGGTGGCGTATTCAACAAGTAAGTGGAACGGTAGCTTCTAAATAAGCTTCATATGGAGTTTTAAATTTTAGCACCTTCATTGGCAAATTATTTATCCAATCTTCTACAAATTGTATTTCCTTTTCTGTTATTGTATCAAAGTC
>CAISJE010000123.1 GCA_903885635.1 uncultured bacterium | reverse complement strand
TCAACCTCCATACTCTCCTGATTTAAATAAAATCGAAAAGTTTTGGGCTTGGCTAAAGAAACAATTAAGGTCAGCATTGAAATTGTTTAACACATTGTATGAGGCACTCTGTCATTGTTTTCAACTTAAATAACTATAAAGGTTCACTTAAGCATTCTTGATGCAATGTCACATTAAAAGCATTTTTATACTTTTCTTGCCCCATTGCATGTAACCGTTTAGCCATTCTTTCAGCATAACAATTTAAGCACCCCTCACTGATTTTTGTGCAACCAGTGATTGGATTCCAAGTTGATTCTGTCCACTCAATTTTTGATTTACCTGCCATAAAATTAATTTCCTACTTCCTTGTTTATTTTACAACAAATATGATTAGTTCTATTTAATTCTCGCAAGTTCTATACAAGGTGGACATTATTTGGCCCCTAAGTCATTTTTGACCCAATAAAACAGACTGTAAATGCTCACTTGGTTTGAGCCGATGTAACAGATAGTTTGAGCCAAAACAGACAAAACTTGTATAAAAATTTAGTAATTTTTTTCTCAAAATCTCTGTATAGATTGACAGATAGAATGAGAAACTTTGACACATAGAACGAGAAAGATTTTTTTTCTCTCAAAATGGTCAAAAATGTGAGGGAAAACTTCTCAAACCTTTGGAAACTTTTTCCAAGAGTTACTGATACAAAATCAAGATAAAATCTTGAAGTTTTGTGTTAGAATAAATTTGATTTAGGAGATTTGATATGGATAAGATTAAAGATTTTCAAGAATTGACTTTGAATGAGAAAAGTATAGATTTATTATCTAAAGCAATAACCGAATATGCTTTCAGAAGCGGTCCGATTGAAGATATGCATGCAAACAATCAGTGTAAGTTGACATAGATAATGAGAAAAAGTGACAGGCGAAAATGAGAAAAATCTAAAAATTAACTAAGATTAATATAATCCAATTCAAAAATTTCACTGTTACAAAATAACAATTGTGTTACAGTAATGCTTTAAAAAATTTACTTGCCGTCATTTGGATTTGATTGCGAAACTACACTTGCACCTAGTTTTTTAATTTCTTTGAGTGTTAAGCTTTCAGGCTTTTTCATTGCTTTAGAACCTATGCTTGCAATATCATCACTAGTCTGTTTTGTGTTTTTTGCTACAGGTTTTGTTACAGGTGCCTTTGGTACTGGACCCTGTTTTTTAGGTGTTGCCTTTGGTGCTTGTTTTTTAGTCATTTAAAAATCTCCTCTATTTATCACTAACCTTAATATCCCTATTCTCATGATAACGCATTTCCCAAAAATTTAAAGGGTATATAATACAATTCCGTATTAAGATTATATAAATTATCAAATCACTTTTTCTTTAATGCAATTCTTAAATCTTTAATTTCACTTTTATATTCTATATATTTATTTTGCATTAAGGCAAGAAGAATCGTGTCATAAGCCCTATCATACCAATTTTCAATTTCTTCATTAGATAAACTTTTAACAAAATCGTTATTTTGATTATTATGTCTTATATTAAGCCCATTTAAGATTGTTCCAATATCTTTGGTTAAATCGTTTTGACAATTAGCAATTAAATTACCCCTAATGGCTTCAAATTTATTTGCTAGTGTACTTAACAATTCTCGTTTTCTTTTTAGATTACCGCTTAGTGAAAAACGATTATATTCAATAACTTCTTCGGATATATCAGGATAATTCTCAATTACTGCCGTTACTTCCTCTGATTTTTTTATAATCAGGTGGAAGCCTTCTTCGGTTGCATGCATTTTATAATTCAATTTATCCAAAATAAAATGGATATTGGCTCCTATTGTTTTCATAGGGTCTATAAGGAAATGATGATTTGACAAGTTAACAAGATATAGCATATTAAATATGAATTCAAAATAAGTCAGCATCATTGTTATATCAGAATTTAAGTAAGTTGATTCATCATGTGGAATAGGTAAATTTGCCTTTATTCTAAATTCCTGTATTGTTAAACAGGTATTTCGATATGCCCATTTTAAAAAATATGATTTTTCAATGATATTTTCGATTGTTGAACTTCCTGAAACTTTTTTTATAGCAAATAGATATTCAATTTTGTAAATTTCTTCCTGCGGATTTATGTCAAACTCTTTTATTATATCTAGTAAATTTTTTCTCATTATTATAGCCTTTTTTGTAATTAGTGATTTCTTGAATGTTACAACTAATCATTAAGTTCTCAATTTTTCTTTAATTATTCTTTTTATACGCTTCTTCTATAATTTTATCAATATTTATTGCATCAACGTCTATAATAGAATCTGCTTCTTCCCTAAAAAAATATTCCTTTGGAATAATTGCTTTTAAACACTGCTTAAATCCTTTAATGATGCAGTCGTATTCATAAATTATTTTATCCAAATCTTTAGTTATATTTTCTTCTTTACAACTATTTTTAATTATTTTATCTAACAAATTAGTAATTTTTTTAGTCAAGTTAAAAATATTGTCAAATTTTTTTCTTAAATTGTCATGACGCTTTTTGTTGATAAAAAAAGAAAGATTAGTTAATGTATTATCTATTTCAGCAATGGCAACAAACATTCTTTTATTAAAATCAGAAATATCAATTTTATTTTCTTTTAAGAACGCAAATTGTAACTCTACTAAAAGTTTTTTAAAAAGTGCTAATTTTTTAATAAAAAGATTTAATTTTAGAACTTGTAATTTTAAAAATTCTGTTGAATAAAACATTTTTTCATTTCGTCTTAGAGCAAAAAAATCCCAAGCTGATTTAATAATTGCACCTATTATCATTAAAAATATTGTTTTTATCATGCCTCTACAACCTCATCAATTTGTTGCATTAGGCGGTGGGTTGCGGTTAGTGCAACGATTATTTTTTGATAGTGCATTAAGTCGTCATAGCTCAAGATTCTTCCTTTGCGGTCTTTAAGCCACTTCTGTGCAGGCTGATAACCGCCGATATAAAACTCCCACGCCTCCTGCGGTACGTTGTCAAAATACTGTGTACGGCTTATATAGACTTTATTGTCTTTGTATTCAGGCTTTTCGACTTCATTGTTACCTGCTATTGGGTAAGAGGTAACAAGTTCATTAACGATTGGGCTTTCGAGTAAGTGAATTTCTCTAATTTGTTTACCCAAAGCACCAATTTTAAAGAAATAATCAGCGGATGATGGATAAGGAATTTTAGGGAAATCAATTTTTAGGAACTCTTTAAATTTTTCTCTGTATTTGTTGGAATGTAGCACGCCATAGATGTAATCTAAAATATCAATCGGCGCAAAAGTATTTGGCGTTTCTTCTTTTTCGGGAGTAAAAGTCAATCCGATTTCTTGCTCAAGTTCCTTTACTATATCCATATTTAAATTGGGCGTTCTTGTTGGTTGTGCCTCAAGCAATGATTGTTGCCCTGCTTCAGGGTATAAATAAAGAGGAATAGCAATATTATTTGCATAAGCACTTTCAAAAAGACAAGCTTCTGAAATATCATTATGAACAAAAACATAAGAAAATTGTTGCTTACATTGTCTTTTAATTGCTAATCCGATATTATCCTTATTTATAAAGTTTTTCATCATTTCAAAACGTGGTCTATCTATAAAATTAGTATCATAATAAATATGTCTAAAATCAAACGGTCTATAACAAATTTTTTGGACAAAATCTTTTGAAAAAGTTGATTTTTGATGTACTTTGTCAATAATAAAATCGTGGGTTTCTTTTAATAAATATTTATTTATAATCTCTTGCTTAGAGCAATTAAAAAAATCATCTAACCGTTGTTCCAATTCATTTTTATCTATATCAACAACAAAAGAATCCCTATGTGTTTTTATTCCATTGGAGTTTTTAACAAATAATTCATTAATTTCAAGTCCGCTATCATATTCTTTTTTATCGTTAAAATCTTTGGGTACAAAAAAATAATTTTCTTTGTCAAAATCAAGTTCTTTAAAGTCAACCGTCTCAAGAGTATTGACATCTAAGTAATCATATTTTGACTGTTTAATTCCGCAAAGGTCTTTATGATAAACTTTTGCAAGTTCATCTTTGTTCTTTTGACCTGTTTTGATAAAAATATTAATGCTTACACCTTGCATAATATTAAAAACATTTTCATCTTTTGAACCATCAGGACAAGTTTCTTTTTTCTTTGAATTTCCGTGCAAGTCTATAATATAAATTTTGTCAAAGGTTTCGAGTAAGTGCTTCCGCATTTGTCTATGGATAAGTCCGTCTAAAAAACTATTATTTGAAATATATGCCAAAACACCTTCACCGTTTTTCTCAATATAGCTTTCACCCATTCGGATAAACTTTATATAATCATCTGAAAGTGATTGGATATTACGTTCATTTAAATCTTTTTTATATTCTTGCATTAAAGAATCGATGTAATCATTTTTATTACAACTACTAACAGAATAAGGTGGATTTCCTATAACAACCATTATCGGGGTATCGTTTTTTATAGTCTTTGCCATTTTGGCTTCATCTGCAAGCCAGCTTGCAAAAAGCGGATATTGTTGACTGTCGTCTTTTTCAAGGGTATTAGTCAAATATACATTAAAACGGTTCGTTTTTTCTGTCGGAGTGTAGCCTGTTTCTTGTAGCTGTGTTTCAAGCTTTAAATGACACATTACATAAGGTGTCATAAGGATTTCAAAGCCATGCAATCTTGGAATAAGGTTTTCATCTACATATTGATTCCATACCCCTTGCTGATTTACAAATCTTTCATAAATCTTTGTTATAACTTCGGATAAAAATGTTCCAGTACCAGTTGCAGGGTCTAAGATTTGCACCTTAAAAAGTTCTTCATCTTGCCATAATTGCGTTACTTTCTTTTTCTTTTTGTCATAATAATCTTGCAAAAATCTTTTATGTTTTATCTTTGAAGTATCGGCTAGCCCTTGAGGTAGATTAAAATCTTGTTTCAAAATATCATCAACCGCTCTAACAATAAACTTAACAACCGATTGAGGTGTATAATAAACGCCCCTTTTTTCTCTGTTTTCTTTGTCGTATTTATCTAAAAAGGTTTCATAAAAATGCAAGAACGGGTCTTTCCTGTTTGTAGAAGTACCGAAGTTTTTTAATAATTTATTTAGGTCAGTTGCTCTAAAAATTTCTACCAAATCATCAACAATCCAAACAATTCTGTCATCAAGGTTTGCACCTGAAATATAATCAAACAGACTTCTTAAAAACGGATTTGTCTTTGATACAAGTTCTCTTGCTTCCTGCCTTGAAAAATCTTCTAATGTTTTATCATTCAATCTTGCCACAAAAAGCCCATAGGTAATTGTTTGTGAGTAAATATCCGCAAAAGTTTTTTCGTCCAAATCGTGCAATAAAACAAGCTTAAAGGCTTCCATTTGTTGACGTAGCGAATTTTCCTCATCCGCCTGTGTAACTGCTTTTTCTAACACATCACGCATTAAGACCGCTTTTTGTGCCATCATTTCGGCAAGCTGTTTTGCTGATTTGATAGTTTGACCTTGATAGTCGCAAAAATTTCTTATATGGTTGACTAAATTTTCAAACTCTTTAGGATTTGCCTGTATTTGGTTTCCTACAATTTTACCTATTTCAATTCGTTTAACTTCTTCGCCGTTTACAAAAAACCTAAAATCAAGGTAATTTGTATAAATTAGATTGTCTAAACTCTTTAAGTATCTTTTTTTCTGTTCAATCTCTCTATCGTCAAGCCTATCAAGGTTTTTAATAATGTCTTTTGCCTCAATATAGCCAACGGGGATATTTTTCTTTTGAATAATGTAATCTGGAGCACCGCAAGTGATCCGTTTCGGTTCGTTAATCGCCTGAACACCCATTACACATCTTTCGACAAAATCTTTTAAAAGCCCTCGAAAGCTATGTTCTGTGGTTTTTCCTGTTTTAAACTCATAAATTACTTTTTCAATATATTGTGCTGGCAATTCCTAAACTCCTATCGTTGTTATTATTGTAATATAAACACACACACTTAAGCTATAATAACTTATTATCAGATAGAGTTAATAAAATCTTATTTCTATTGATTGCATATTCAATATCTTCATTAGAAATTTCCAAATACTTCATAAAAATAACAAATAAAATCATCATAAGTTTCAAATAACCCTCGTGCAATATATTGTTATCAATATTTTTATATTTTTCTTCTCCACCATTGTGAGAAAGGGTATTTCTATACGAAACAATATGACTTGTTATTTTTTTGTTTAAATTTAAAAAGCTCAAACCATATGTTTCTATCAGTTTTAATAATTTAGATTCCAAATTATATTTGAGGATGCGGAAAAATTAGCAAAAATAGTTAAAATTCGCTAATATCTTGAAAAAATTCATATTCACATTTCTTCATCTCTGTGCAAAAATATCAATTCCCTGATTTTTTGTTCCTTTTTTCAGGAAATTAACCTCATTT
>CAISJE010000122.1 GCA_903885635.1 uncultured bacterium | reverse complement strand
TTCAACCTCCATACTCTCCTGATTTAAATAAAATCGAAAAGTTTTGGGCTTGGCTAAAGAAACAATTAAGGTCAGCATTGAAATTGTTTAACACATTGTATGAGGCACTCTGTCATTGTTTTCAACTTAAATAACTATAACAGAACATTAAGAGCAACTTGTTAAGAAGATTTTACACAAAACCTCCATTAAATTGTGTTTGGGGTAACATGAGGGAATATTTTACTTTAAATTTACAATGGTAGGTGGAAGTGGAAAAGGCTAGGGGAAGTCAATTTAGTAGTTTTAACGGTTACATAAAGCAAGTGCCAAGAGCAATGTTTTATTTGATAACTGGTGCCTACGTTGTCAATATTGAAAAGGAAGATGACGTTTCTGTTATAAACAGAAATGGTGAAGTAGAGCTTGCCGAACAATTAAAGTGTAAAACTAGAAATATTTTTGATAATTGTTCAAAGGATTTTTGGAATACTTTATACAATTGGGTCTTAAATTGGAAAGATGAAAATGCGAAATTTACTTCTTCTACAAGATTTGTGATATATTCTTCTACAAATTTTGATTTTAAGGAAGTTGTAAAGAAGCTCTATGAAGCGAATGAGCCAACGGAAATTGAAGAAGCTTGGGCAGCTGCAAAAATAATATTTGCAGAAACAAAACCAAAAGATTTTGATTATCTTGATGAAAATAAAAACATCACTTTTAAGGTCATAAAACAATTGGAGATAGTATTCCCAGAGGAATCAATAGATAAAGATTTAGACAAAATAATTGAAACAGAATATAAAGATGTATATAAGGATAAATTTGATAATTTTGTAACCCACCTAAATGACTGGTTTTATGGCAAGGTTATTAAACTTGACCCTAAAAAGAATAAATCTTGCACTATATCTAAGAAGGATTTTGATGTATTTATAACACATTATAATGGGAGTAAAAAGGCAGTGAAATTGCCATCTTACTCAGAATTAATCCCAAAAGACTTAGAACAATTAAAGAACAACCAATTTTACAAGCAACTTGAAATTGTTAATGCACCATTGAATATAAAAGATACGGCTAAAAAGGAGTATTTATCGTGGAAGATAATCGAAGGAACAGAACTCAAAGAGGGATTATCTTCTGAAAAGAACTTACAGCAAGCATATTTAGAAGCAAAAAACAATTGGGAACAAAAGAAAAGTGATATTGAAGATTTGCATGATGATAAGTCAGAGGACAAAAGAGGGCGTTTGCTCTACTCTGAATGTCAAGATGTGTCGATAAAAATAGATGGTGTCGAAATTAATGACAACGGGAAAAGGGTAGCAAGAGGAGTGTATAATCACCTTGCCGATAAGGGTTTGTCTCATGAGTTATCGGTCGGATGGCATCCTCAATATAAAGTTATGTTGGAAGCGAACGGAGATTTTGAGCAAGAATGAGCATTTATGAAAAATATTGTAATGATATTCAAAATCCTGCATTAGGAGCTTTTGTGATAGCTTCATTCATTAAAGCATTCAAAAAGAATTCACAAGATAACCAGTTACCGAATCTTGTATACGTTTTTATATCTGTTCCTATCTTAATGAACACTGATTGTAGAAAATTTATTAGAGATGAAAATCCAAGAGAAGGCGTGAGAAACATAGATAATCTTATGCAAAAGATGAACGGTGGAAAGCCAACATTTGGAACATTATATAAAAATATTCAAAATTACAAAGAATATACGCTTACGAGTATAATTTTTGGATTAAGAACAGGTTTGTTATCTTTAAAAGAAAATGCAGAACTGGATGTTGAGATTGAATTACAATCGGAACTAGATGAAAAAGTATTTTCAGCTGCAGAAAAACTGGGTAAATTATTTGCGATGCAACCTAGCCTCAAGAAGTTTGTAAAAATTATGGGAGTAAGTATTTAATGAAAAATATTCAAATTGAAAAAGTAATATTGTGGTCTAAAGGAGAAGAGGTCAAAATAGAAAAAATAGACTTTGCAACTGGCAAGCTTAATATAATTTATGGTGCTTCTCAAACAGGAAAATCTGCAATTATCCCTATAATTGATTATTGTCTATGTTCAACAGAAAATAAAATACCTGTTGGGGTTATAAGAAATAAGTGTTCTTGGTTCGGAATTAAATTAAAAATAGATGATAGTGAAATAATAATAGCGAGAGAAAATCGAGATAAAGCAGCTAGAGAAGCTATCTAAGTATTTATAAAGAACTTCATCTGGTGTAGCATCAAGGACAACAAGCATTAAAATTTGACCTTTTTGATAAGACTTAAGAATATTTACCCATATTGGGTTAATTGTTTCGATATGAAGTTCTGTTGGATGATTTTCATCTACGAATATAGATAGACCATACTTTCTTTCTTTTAATGCTATAAATAATGTCCCCAAAAAATTGATTGGAAGATTTTCTGATTCTAAATTTTCTTCAGTTATTGTTTTGATAAATTCATGCTTTACCTCTTCTATAAAGTTTTTGCTTAAAGAGCATCTTTTAATATAATCATAGCAAGGCTGCATCAAGTTAAACATTTCTTCAATATTTTTATTAACATTTTCTTTTTCAACGTCACTTAAAATGTCAATTAACATTTCCAAAAGGGTAATTAATTCTTCTAATTTTAGGCAAAATAGCCGAGTTCGTTGTGATAAATCGAGATTCTTTATAAAATTGAACATAGATATAATCTCGCATTTTTTTATAGTTAAAGTTTTTGTAAAAGGGAGATTGCCTGTGCCTTCATCTATATAGACAATATCCCCATATTCAGCCTCATAACTTGCAGGACTACAAATAATCGCTGGTACAATTTTGCTTTTGGCTCTCTTCTGTTTAAATTCACAACTATTCGTATTTCCGCAAATCTTATTACATATTAAATTAGCGTTGTAACCTTGCTTGAACAAAAAGTGTGCCTTTGCCATAAATTTCAGAGGCACGCTCATCGGTTATATCCTCTCCTGAATAATTAGTCCATTCTGTTTTTGTTAGTTCAATACTTGTATTCATAACCCATTTATAACAAATAAATTTGCGTCATTGAGAGAGTTCATTTTAAAATGAACTCAAATGAATTCTTGAAAATCCAAACTAAAAAAGCACACTTATAATGTGTGCTTTCGTAAAAAATAATTACAAAATGAACTTAGGGTTTAATTATACAGATTTCCCACTCACCACTAGTGCCGTCATTTAATAAAAAGTCAAACTCAATCTTTAAAAATTTCCTCATATCCTTGTTTAAATACGTAAAATATTTTCTAATAGATTTATCATTGGGTTTATCTTTCCGTGTGTTAAAAAGTTTCCTATATTTTTTAATTGTCATAGGTTCACTACTGTTTTTCAAACAATATTCCAAAAGTTTCTTTTTGTCGCCTTTTATTTCTGTACTAATTTTTTGGGGGCTTGAGCATTGGACATAATCAGCATAAACTTTGAAAATACCCCCAGATGAATTGATTGGCTCATTCGCTAACTGCTCAGTAAGTTTATCTTGCTTTCCTTCTTCTATTTCCTTTTTGAATAATTCTCTGAAGGAAGTCTCTGTAAAATTTAATCTAATACTTTTCTTTCGCTTTCCATCAATATCATTATTGAAGAGGAAAGTATTACAATCATTCTGAATTTCCACTATTCTTTTGTGCATTAAGTAAAAAATATATTCTAGCATTTTGTATTTGAGGGGGCGTTTTTCTCCAGTTGATAACTGATACGGAAAAACTTTATCTTTATATTCAAGAACAAATGGGTGTTGTTCTTTTATAAACTTATACAGTAATTTTCTATGCTCATCTTCGCTAAAATAATAATCAGAAGGTTGTTCAAATTCATTTAAATAATAATCTAAAAAAGAGCTTGAATCTGTTTTATCTTCTATACTAAGAGTAATTATTTCTCCGAATATTTCATTTTGTTCTCTATTACAAGTCGCACTCGCAGTTTTAATAATCCATTCTATTCCGTTCTCTGCAATCTTTTCAATAGGCAAATCTGATGATGGGTTTGCAATGGTCTCGTCATAGTTTGTGTCAAATGGTAAGGTATAGACTGAGTTAATCCCTTTTATTTTAATACTATTCTGGTGTTTTAATGCCATAAGTAAAAATAAAGTATTATCATCAACCACTTTTTCATTTTTCAGCATCGGCTTATCCTTAATTGTTACTTCATGAAGTGTTACAAAGTCATGAAACGATTCTTAATTTCATGTAAAATTATATTATAAAAGTTTTTAGGAGAATGGTTTTGAAAAAAGTTGTTACTTACGCAAGGGTCTCAAGTAAAGACCAAGCCATGTCGAACATAGCTGAGACGTTTAATTTGAAACATTTTACAACCATCTATAAAAGTCCAGGCTCCGCAATGAAGCGACTTAATAATTTAAAGCACAATTTAAGGGACGAAATTCAAATTAATATAAGAAAAGGCCACGCTAACACCACTTATTACAGTTTTCAGGTTTTACAGCCAAGCGAAACCACCCAAATTCAAGAAATTATATAGGGGGTAGTATGAATAAATTATATGAAATCAACCAACTCTCAGCTCTACTTCAAGTATCTGTCCCTACTCTCTATCGTTGGGTTCATCAAAAGAAAATACCTTACATAAAGCTAGGTGGCAAGCTCAGGTTTGATGTAGAGGCTATAAATAATTATATTCTACAAAATTCAGTTAGCATTCGCTAGCAATAGGCTCACTTATCAAAGAAAACACACTAAAATAAAAGGAGAAATACAATGGATTTCAAGTACATTATTACAAAAAATGAAAACACTAATCATTGGGGTGTATATCAACTAATCCCCAGCACCTACCTTCCAGTATTAGTCGAACTTTTTGACAAACCTGAAGAAGCACTGAATTATTTGCAAACTGAATTGTAAATAAAACTAATAATTAAGGATCAAGTAAAATGGCAAAAGTTAGAAAAAACAAAAGAGCAAATTATTGGGAAGTCGATTATAACGACGCCTTTGGCAAGCGAAAAGTCAAAGGCGGGTTTTCGACCAAAGTTAAAGCTGAGGATTTTCTGGCTACCGCAATGACCGATGTGAGAAATGGTACTTCTGTCGACATAAATAGAGACATCACTTTCAGAGAAGCCGCTGATTTGTATATGAGATTATATGTCGAAGTTCATTGTAAACCAACCACAGTGTACGGTTATAGAGGCTATTTGGACAAACATATTCTGCCTTACTTTGGCGATATGAAATTGATTCAAATTACTCCTACTGCAATCAGAGAATTTATTTATCAAAAACTTCAAACAAACCTTGCAAATTCATCCATAAACAAATTTAAAAAACTTATTAGCGCGATTTATAACAAGATGATTGATGATGAAATGGTCGTCAAGAACCCTGTTGCACGAATCAAGTCACTTAAAGAAATTAAGACAAAAGACGTTCGCTCTCTTTCAATCAAAGAAGTTCAAGCGTTGTTGTCAAAGACAAAGCAGGTCTATCCTGATTTTTCCCCCCTTATATTCACTGCACTCTATACAGGTATGCGTCAGGGTGAATTGTTAGCACTCACTTGGGACTCTATAAATTGGCAGACAAATAAAATAGTCGTCGATAAAAACTACACCCACGGTCGCTTGGGCTCAACCAAAACGGACAGAACTCGTTATGTCGATATGTCAGCTCAATTAGTTAAGGTCTTAAAAGAATGGAAATTAGCTTGTCCACACAGCTCTCATGGCTTGGTGTTTCCAAATTCTGAGGGTGAATATACAGACGCGAATAATATGATTAAAAGACGCTTTAAGCCCGCCTTAGAGAGAGCCGGAATAAGTGCCATAAGATTCCACGACTTGAGACACACTTACGCGAGCTTATTGCTTGCTAAAAATATTTCTATGAAATACATACAGCACCAATTGGGTCACACAACAATCAAAACAACAATGGATATTTATACCCACTTATTGCCAGAAGTAAGTGAACAATGCGTCTTGGCTCTTGATTGTCTTGTTGAACTTAAGGATGAACCAATCAAAATGTTTGGAACTTAGTTATTTATTATTTTTCATATATAATTCCCTTGAGGATGCGGAAAAATTAGCAAAAATAGTTAAAATTCGCTAATATCTTGAAAAAATTCATATTCACATTTCTTCATCTCTGTGCAAAAATATCAATTCCCTGATTTTTTGTTCCTTTTTTCAGGAAATTAACCTCATTT
>CAISJE010000121.1 GCA_903885635.1 uncultured bacterium | reverse complement strand
ATTAATAATTCCATCTGATGCCTATCTTTATCATTTAATTGCTCATATGTCTTTTTCATGTGCCTATTCCTTTCAATTCTATTGTATTTGAAAGGTGTTGCACTTTTAATCAGAATTTTTGAGTTCCGGTTTTTATGAAGAAATATGTCATGCCAAAAATTATCCTTATGGGTAAAGACATATTTTTAAAAATGTCGAATAATGCAACTGATACCAAGTTGCAATCAAAGCCTGACTTTAATTTGGAAGGGTTAGGTTTGCCAACCCAATAACATGAAATCGATTATGCTTTGATTGCTATTCTGTATTAGTATTAGACGCTAAATATTAAAGGAGATAATTATGTCAAAAGGCAGCGGAATGGGACAAAAAAGAATTGGCGCAAGAATGAATAAAGGCATGGATAAATGCGACGCCACATCACACTCAAAACAATGCGGAAGACCTACGGAAGTCTCAAAAGGTAATAAAAAATGGCCCCGTCAGGAAAAAGAGATTAATCCATTTCAATCCGATGTGCAAAGTGATGACGACTAACACTCAAAAGGGCTGATTTGCTTTGCAAATCAGCCCTTTTGAGTGTTAGTTCAAAATAAAAATTATATCTTTTTAAATATCAACGATGCGTTGTGTCCGCCAAATCCAAAAGAATTACTCAAAGCGACATTAACGTCCATTTTTCTTGCTTTATGAGGAACGTAATCCAAATTTGCAACATGCTCATCCTGATTATCAAGATTAATCGTTGGGGGAACTATGCCATTATTCATCGCCTTAATACAAGCAATAGCCTCCACAGAACCCGTTGCACCGAGCATGTGTCCGTGCATGCTTTTTGTAGAACTGACCAAAAGGTTTTTATTCTCGGTTAAATCCCCAAAAATTCTTGCAATTGCTTGCGATTCAGCTATATCACCAAGTCCGGTACTTGTACCGTGCGAATTTATATACTGAATATCTTTTGGTTCAAGATTTGCATCTTTAAGTGCAATTTTCATAGCCATTGTAGCACCGCGACCCTCAGGATCAGGAGCCACAATATCGTAAGCATCCGCAGTTTGACCGTAGCCGACTATTTCAGCGTACATTTTTGCTCCGCGGGCTTTAGCATGTTCATATTCTTCTAAAACCAACACTCCGGCACCTTCAGCCATAACAAAACCGTCTCTGTCTTTATCGTAAGGCCTTGAAGCTTTTTCAGGTTCATCATTACGTTTAGAGAGAGTTCTTGCGCTCGTAAATGCACCAACTCCAACATCGCAGATAGTTGCTTCACAACCACCGGCAATCATTATATCGGCATCGCCGTATTGAATAGAGCGAAAAGCATCGCCAATAGAGTGATTTGATGATGCACAAGCCGAAACAACAGCTTTATTAAGCCCCTTGTAACCATACTTCATCGAAATTCTACCCGAACTCATATCCACAATCATCATTGGAATAGTGAAAGGGGAACATTTTGTAGGACCTCTTTCAATAATAGCAATGTGGTTTTTTTCGAATGTTCTAAATCCACCCGCGGCAGAACTGACTATTACGCCTATTCTGTAAGGGTCAAATTCAATTTTATCCAACCCTGAATCTTTTACCGCTTCTTCAGCAGCAACAAGTCCAAACTGGGTAAATCTATCCATTTTTTTTGATTCTTTTGCATCCATGTAGTCTTCAGGGTTGAAATCTTTTACTTCACCTGAAATTTTTACAGTATGCTTATCTAAATTGATAGCAGTTGTTGTTGCAATTCCGCTTTTTCCTTTGACTATGCTATCCCAAAACTTGTCGACTCCAATACCAAAAGGAGAGACAGCTCCTAATCCGGTTATAACTACTCTTTTTTTTGTCATGCTTTTATACCTTTATCTCAAAATTGTAAAACTAAAGGGAATGTTAGTTATATCGGTATAGCAGGTCGAATTGCAAAATTTTACAACCAAACCGCTAAATTATCACATTCCCTATAATTTTTTTTAACTGTCTAATCGATTACGAATGAGAATCGATATAGCTTACAGCGTCTTGAACCGTCTGAATTTTTTCAGCTTCTTCATCAGGGATTTCGCATCCGAATTCTTCTTCAAAAGCCATAACCAATTCAACTGTATCCAATGAATCAGCGCCTAAATCACCGGTAAAACTAGCTTCTGCCGTTACTAAAGCTTCATCAACACTTAACTGTTCTACAACTACTTTTCTTACTTTTTCTAATGTACTCATTTTTTCTTCCTTTTTTCTTTGTAAATATCTAAACTATCCATTCAAAATTATACTATTTAAAGATTTTTTTGCAAGAACTTAACATAAAAAAAACGCGATTGTTAAAATTCGTTAATTTTTGCAATCTATATAACCAATCCGCCATCCACTTGCAAGACTTGTCCCGTAATATATTCGGCATCTAGCGCCAAGAATTTAACCGCTTTTGCAATGTCTTGAGCTTCGCCCAATCTTTTTAAAGGAATATGAGCCTCAATTCCGTCAAGTTTTAAATCTTTGGTCATATCTGTCTTAATAAATCCGGGAGCAACAGCGTTTACGCGAATTCCTCGAGAGGCAAGTTCTTTTGCCAAGGCTTTTGTCATTCCAATCAAACCTGCCTTAGCTGCAGAATAATTAGCCTGTCCTGCGTTCCCAAAAACTCCCGAAATACTAGCCATATTAATAATCGCACCCGAACGTTGCTTCATCATTATTTTAACGACAGGACTGGAAACATAATATGCACTGTTCAAATTTGTATTTATAACTGCTTCCCAATTCTCGGCAGACATTCTCATAAATAAACCATCGCGTGTGATTCCGGCGTTATTTACCAGAACATCAATTCTGCCGAATTTTGCCATGACTTCGGCAACTCCGGCTTCAACAGCTTCTTTATTTGTTACATCAAACTTCGCCGAATAAGCCTCAGCTCCCAACTCCTTAAGCTCAGCAACCGTTTGTGCCGCAGCTTCATCATTTCCTATATAATTTATAACCACGTTATAACCGGCTTTTGCAAGCTCTAATGCACATGCCTTTCCGATTCCACGTGAACCGCCCGTTATAAGTGCAATTTTCTTATCTGTCATTTTTTGTCTCCTATACTAATTGTAAATTAATAGCCTCAACACAAGCATCCAAAGACGCTTTGTCATAAACATTATAAGTTTTAACATTTGCATCAATTTTCTTATTCAATCCCGCTAAAACTTTCCCCGGTCCAATCTCGATAAACGTATCAACACCATTATCAACCATTTTTCGGATTGTTTGGCTCCAATAAACAGATGAATAAATTTGTTGAGGCATTTTTGATTTGAAATCCTCGGCTTTTGTCGTGATTTCAGCATCAACATTTGTTATCACAGAAATTTGAGCGTCATTTAGTGAAAATTCTTCCAAATATTTTGCGAATTCTTCGCTCGCATTTTTCATCAATTCGGAGTGGAACGCTCCTGAGACTGCAAGAGGGATTACTCTTTTTGCGCCCGCGGATGTCAAAAGTTCTGAAGCTTTTTTAACCGCCTCGACTTCTCCCGTTATTACAACTTGATCGGGTGAATTGTAGTTTGCAACCGAAACATATCCGATGCAAGAAGCTTCTTTAAGACTTTCTTCTAATTTTTGCGAATCACAGCCTAAAACTGCCGCCATAGAACCGCCTTTTGAAAAATTCATTAGCTCCGCACGTTTTGAGATTAATTTAAGCGCGTTTTCAAGGGTTAAAACGCCTGCTTCATACAAAGCCCCGTATTCGCCTAAGCTATGCCCTGCAACAAAATCAGGTTTAATTTTTAATTCTGATTTCAAAACCTCCAACGCCGCAATTGAGGTTGTCAAAATCGCAGGTTGAGTGTTAATTGTTTGTCTTAAATCCTCGTCAGGTCCTTCAAAACAGATTTTTGAGATATTTTTGTTCAAAATTTTATCGGCATTGTCAAATACTGCTTTTGCGGAGTCAAAATTGTCGTATAAATCTTTCCCCATGCCCACCGATTGTGAACCCTGTCCCGGAAATAAAAATGCTATCTTTGTCATTATTCACCGTCCCTATACTTTTTAACAAATTCCTTCGCGGAGTCTTACAATTGCAACACCCCAAGTCATGCCCGCACCAAATCCGCATAAAATTGCGGTGGACGGAAGCTTAATTTTCCCGCTTTCCACACCTTCTGCAAGAGCAATAGGCACAGACGCAGCTGATGTGTTTCCATAATATTTTATATTAGAAATAACTTTTTCATCACTGTAGCCGAGTCTTTGTTGAACAGCATCAATAATTCTTTGATTTGCTTGATGCGGAATAAAATAATCAACATCTTCGGCTTTCATATTCGCTTCTTTTAAACATTTGTCAATGTATTCAGGCAAAACTTTCACCACGAACTTATAAACTTCTTTTCCGTTCATTTTGACATAGCTCGGTTTTTGTTCGCATGGTTCAACAAGCGGACAATTTTGTCCGGTTAAAGGTAATGTTATAAATTCTCCGAGTGAACCATCAGCCCTGATATCTATTGATAAAATGTCATCAATTCCGTCATCGGATTGAGTAACAACCATCGCGCCTGCACCATCACCAAAAAGGATTGAAACGCTTCTGTCTTCCCAGTCGCATAATCTTGAGTTGTTGTCGGCTGCGATTATTAAAACCGTTTTGTACATGCCTGAGCTGATAAAAGCTTTTGCCATATCAAGTGTGTAAATCAATCCCGAGCATGCCGCTGTAACATCAAACGCCGGAATATTTTTAATACCCAATTTCGCTTGTATTCTGCATGCCATCGCCGGATACAAATCCACCGGCGCAGAAGACGCCGCAATAATTAAATCAATATCTTCAACATTTATTTTTGCTTTCGCTATTGCATTTTGAGCTGCTTTAAACCCTAAATCAATCGCGCTTTCTTCGCCGCACACAACTCTACGTTCTTTTATGCCTGTTCTGGTATAAATCCATTCATCTGATGTGTCGTATAATTCTTTTAAATCCTCATTTGTTATAATTTTTTCAGGTACGCTATATCCCACCCCTGCTATTTTTAACGGAATTAATTTGTTAGTCATTGTAACCTTTCATAAATATGAACCTAAAACTAAGCTGAACGCTCGTTAGTTCCTTCTAAAAACTCGGCTATTTTTTTGTTGACGCCGGTTTCTACAGCCTCTTTAGCCACTCTTACAGCATTTTTTATCGCATAAGCTTTACTGCTGCCATGAGAAATTACGGTGATCCCCTTAACGCCCAAAAGCAAAGCCCCACCAAATTCTTCATAATTTATCTTTCTATAAATCCTTTTCATAAACGGTTTAGCGATTAATCCCGCAATTCTCGCTAAAGGATCTGTTTTAAATTCTTGTTTAAGCATTCTAAACAACATAGAAGAAGTCCCTTCTGTTATTTTCAAAGCAACGTTTCCGACAAATCCGTCACAAACAATTACGTCGCAAATCCCCGAGAATATTTCTCTGCCTTCAATGTTCCCTATAAAGTTAAGCTTATCCTGATTTTCTTCGAGTAGTTTGTAAGTGGCTTGAGCAAGTTCATTACCTTTTCCGGCTTCTTCACCAATGTTTAAAACTCCTATTCTTGGAACCTCTATTCCAAGCACATTCTTTGAAAAAGTTGTTCCCATAACTGCAAATTGATAAAGCATGTCAGGGGTGCAATTACTGTTTGCGCCCGCGTCAATGACGACAATAGGATTTTTCATTGTTGGAAGAGTAACCGCAATTGCAGGTCGGTCAATCCCCGGAATTCTACCGAGTCCAAACAAGCTGGCAGCCATTGCCGCTCCGGTTGAGCCTGCTGCAACTATCGCATCAGAGCTTTCGTTTGCAACTGCATCAACAGCAAGAACAATTGAAGATTTTTTCTTCTTTCTTATAGCTTGTCCTGGGGCTTCGCCCATCTCAATGACTTCCGTTGCAGGAGTTATTTTTATATCCAACTTACTTAAATCAAATTTTATTTTTTTGTCTTTAAATCCACCGGCAGAAGTTATTATTCCTTCATTGCGAATTCTATCTAACTCATATTCAATTCTGTCTTGTTTTCCAACGAGTTCAATTGCAACACCATATTCGGATGCAGCCCAAACAGCCCCCGCAACTACTTCACGAGGAGCATAATCTCCGCCCATTGCATCTATTGCTATTCTTGTCATTATTCTCTCTAACTTTTAACTAATCTTCAGCTTTTTCGGTATTTTCTTCAGCCTGAACTTCTTCAATCACTTCAACTTTAACTTCTTCAACTTCTTTTGTTTTAGAAACTTCTTCAATTTTGCTTGCAACTTTTTTTACAGGTTTTTTTGCTTCAAGTTTTGTTTCAACATAATCAGGCGATTTAATGCTTATAGCTTTGCCTTTGTAATGTCCGCAAGCCATGCAAACTGTATGTGTTAATACAACTTCTCCGCATGTTGCGCATTTAGTTACTTCCGGTTTTGTTGCTTTCCAGTTCGATCTTCTATGTCCTTGTGCGGAACTTCCTGTTCTTTTCTTTGGTACTGCCATTTGTTTTTTCCTTCTATTTATTACATTATACTATTTTTTGTCGGCGTTGTCTTCTTTTTTTACTTGTATAGTTTTAAATACCGCTAATCTAGGGTCAACTTGATTTTGAGCAAAATTTTCCTCACTCAAAAAATCGTCTCCTTTACATTTTATACCACAAACTTTTTTATTTGGGAAATCTAATATTACAGATTGATACAATAAATCATAAATATCTATATTGTCTTTGCCCGCTAAATCTGTTATAAATTGCCCTTCTTTAATTTCTGTTTCTTGCCCGTATTCGTCTAGCAAGGTGTTTTTAGCAAACAATTCTTCTATATCCAAATCCAGATTGTACTCAAATTCATTCAAGCATAAATCACACTCTAAAATTACACGCCCTTTAACATTTCCTGTAATTTTGACGAATTCCCCAAGTGAGCTAACCTCCAAAGTAGCCTTTATGGGAGCGATAGTATTTATTTCGTTGATAAAATCTTCAAAATCTACTTGAAGTCTTTTATTTGGAGCATTTTCTACATCTTCAATTTTTATAATATTACTCATATTTTTTACTCAAATCCCGAATCATTGACAGCTTGCAAAACCGCACTTCCCAAAAACGGTTTAAACGTATTGCTCATCTTGAAGTGCAACCGCCGCAATTTGACTTGAATGAAACGAAACTTTTTTTATAGGTCCTGTCCCCTCTTTTTCAATAATTGCAGAACTTTGTCCTTTTAGTAATTGTTGAATTTCTTCGTAAACTGCAACAGGTTTTTCAACATAAAGAACAATCGGTGCCGAAGAACCTTTAATGAAAATCAAAAGTGCCGTTCTCGTTTTTATTTGCGGTGTTCCGCTAAATTGTGTCGTCATTGCTTTTATGCTCCTTGTCTTTATTTTTTAACATTTTTAGTGTAGTTGAAAATTATCTTAAAATCAAGAGGTTAAGAATTGTAAACGCAGGTTATAAATCGCAAAACCCTTGCTATAATGACAAATATAGAAAAATAATAGAATAAAATAAAATTCAACTAGCAAAAAATATTTTTAGAAGGTTTTGATTATGAGGATGCGGAAAAATTAGCAAAAAATAGGAAGGAAATGATAAAATGAAAACTCTACAGGTAAATTGTAATAAAAAAAACAATAACCAGACGAAATTTTGTGCAAAGACCGTTACAATAAGTAATTTAAATTTACTTCCCCCAAAATGTGCTGATATAATTACGGAAGCAAAACCCTATCTTTTTGAAATTGGTGGAAGTATGACTCATGAGGATGCGGAAAAATTAGCAAAAATAGTTAAAATTCGCTAATATCTTGAAAAAATTCATATTCACATTTCTTCATCTCTGTGCAAAAATATCAATTCCCTGATTTTTTGTTCCTTTTTTCAGGAAATTAACCTCATTT
>CAISJE010000120.1 GCA_903885635.1 uncultured bacterium | reverse complement strand
CAAATTTTGCTCTGAAATATATACATTGAACTCTCTTGTAAGAATTTAAATCTTTAACATTTTCTAACAAATTTTGCATTTGTTCTGCAGTTCCATCAGGAAATGGTAATTTAGGTCGCATAATTCCTCCTGTAAATTATCACTTACAAGATTTATTATACATTAATACTTTATTGATTGCAAATTGGTATAAACAACGAAGTTACGTGGCTCAATCGCAAAGATAAAGCAATAGATAAAGCAATAGGTAAAGCAATAGGTAAAGCACGCAATAGCAACACTGCTCGTGCAAATCGACAACTTGAACGGGGCCCTCTTACTAATCATGCACTTAATGATACTATAAGTTGGCTTAATTTAGGACCATGGGGTTGACTTTTGACTGTTTTCATACAAAAATGCAGTGTGATTGCATTTTTGTATGAAATTGGCTATGGAAGTCCGATATGCTTGACGGACAGAGCAAGACCTAGTCCATAGGGTGCGGATTTAGCCGCACCGTCATCCAACGAGCTTAAGAGATCCCCTTAGTGTCTTTTAAATGTTGGTTTTAGTACTTAGGGGGTTCCTTTTCGAAAAATTTGTTGTATACTGTATCTATGGATCAAGTTAAAGAAAAACTTAGTTGGTACAAATTACTTTTTACGATGTTGATAACAACTTATCGATATGTTTATAGAGTTGCTCATGGTCTTTGCTATTGGCATCGTTGTTTACAAGGTTCGATTTTATTTAAATAAATTGGGAGATAAATAAATGTTTGATATTTTTGTTCAATGTTTTTACGGATTAACTGCTTTAAGCGTGCTTTTGGTCATTTTATTTGTGGGCATTATTGAAAAAAAGCCAAAGGCAACGGTTAGTAAAAAAAGTTAATTTATCCATACAAAACATCATCCATTTCCATGCTATAATGCAATAAAAAAGGAATTAAATATGAGCATCAAACCATGGGTTGATTATTTTTTAGATTTAGCAAAAACATGTGCTTCGCGTTCAAATTGCATCAGGGCAAATGTTGGGGCTGTAATTGTCGGCGATGACAGGACAATAAAAGCTACAGGCTACAATGGGACGCCTTCAAAAGTTCAATCCTGCGCTGAGAGAGGTGAATGTTTCAGGATTAAAAACAATATTCCGTCAGGCACAAGGTACGAAACCTGTCGCTCAATCCACGCCGAACAAAACGCTATAATCCAAGCAGGGCAAGACAGATGTAAAAATTCTACAATGTATATATGGGGGCATGATTTTATTTGTATCCTTTGCAAAAGATTTATCGTTCAATCGGGGATAAAAGAAGTTTACTTACGAAAAGATGAAAACTCACCAATTATGCATGTTTCGGTGGATGATTTAAGAAAAGAGCTTGAGTATGAAGCTCAAATGGTTTAAGGAGAAAACGCCATGAAAACTATTCTTGTTGCAGGCGGTGCAGGATATATCGGTTCGCATACGGTAAAATATTTGTTGAAAAACAATTACAATGTTGTGGTTGTTGATAATCTCAGCTATGGACATAAAGAAGCCGTTTTGACCTCTAATTTTGAACAAATAGATTTGGCAGACAAAGAAGCTCTTGATAAAATATTTAAAAAGTATAAAATTGACGCGGTAATCCATTTTGCAGCGTTCACTTATGTAGGAGAAAGCGTTTCTCAACCTCAAAAATATTATTGGAATAACGTTGTAAACACAATAAATCTTTTGGATGTAATGATAGAAAATGATGTGAAAAACATTGTTTTTTCAAGCACTTGCGCAACTTACGGAAACCCACAATACACTCCGATTGACGAAAATCATCCGCAAAGCCCTATAAATCCTTACGGAAAAACAAAATTGATGATGGAGCAGATTATGGCGGACTATGAAACAGCTTACGGGCTAAAATACGTTGCGCTCAGATATTTTAACGCCGCAGGATGCGATAAGGACGGCGACTTGGGTGAAAGCCATGCACCTGAAACTCATCTTATACCGCTTATTTTAAAAGCAATAAAGGGTGAAATACCTCAAATAAGTGTATTTGGAACAGATTACGACACCCTTGATGGAACCTGCATAAGAGATTATATTCACGTGGAAGACTTAGCCGATGCACACATGTTGGCGGTTGAAAAACTTTTTAAAGACGAACAAAGTTATTGCATAAATTTGGGAACAGGGATAGGCAAATCAGTTAAGGAAATTATCAAGTCCGCAGAAAAAGTTACAGGGAAAAAAGTTCCGCTTGTTTACGGCGAAAGAAGAGCGGGAGATCCTGCAAAATTATATGCTTCAAACAAAAAAGCGAAAGAAATATTAGGCTGGAATCCCAAATACACAGACATTGACGAAATAATCAAAACCGCATGGGCTTGGGAGCAAAACAAAAAGTTTTAGTTTAAAAAAATGATGTTTAACTCTTTTCATGTGCTATAATATGCTGTATGAGAACGGGAGAGAATAAAAAAAATCGCAATAAGTTTTTTATATGTACAGCGTTTATTTTATGTGCTTTAGTTTTTGTACCCTGTTTTTCATATTCTGTTGAAAATAAACCGATTGTTAATAAGACAGTAGAAAATAAATTTTTTATAAAAAAAATCATTGAAAGAAAAAAAGTTAAAAAAGATGCAGCAGAAATAAAAACAATTGAAGACAAAGATATTTTGAACAAAAATTCGGATGTTGTTTTTTCAATAGAAGCTTGTGTAGATTATGCGTTAGGGCATAACCCCAATATAAAAAATTATGAAAGTACCCAAAAAATCCAAAAAAGTGCGGTTGGGCAGGCAAAATCAAACTATTTCCCGAGTCTTTACGGCGGAACCGGATACAATATAAACAACACGAGATATTCAGGCGACACAAACAATTCCACGAACAATAATAACTACTACGGTCTAAACTTGGGAATAAACCAACTTATTTGGGATTTTGGCAGAACGACTGCAAAAATAAACATGAATAAATTTAATTATGAAGCATCAGGCTATGACCTTGAAAATGTAATCCTAAACACTGTTTATAGCGTTAAAACGGCTTATACCTCCGTTCTAGCCTCAAGGGCGAACGAGGATATCTACGCTCGTTCGGTCAGAATTAATGAGTTGAACGTTGAGAGAACGAAAGCGATGTATGAGGTAGGTTTAAAATCAAAAATAGATGTTGTAAACGCCGAGGTTTATTTAACGGACGCTAAAATCTCTCTTTTGCAGGCTCAAAATAATTATCAAACAGGACTGATTACACTGAACAACATGATGTATTACGTAGATGCGCCGAATTATTCCATAAAAGATACAGAAACTTTTAATTTTCAGAAAAATTATTCTGTAAAAAACGAACTTAATGTTGCGTTTGACAGAAAAAATTACAATCCAAACGCTGTTGAATCCGAAATAAAAGACGGTGCGATTTTAACTTCGGGGATTGAAAAAAGGGATATTTTAAAAACGTATAATTTTAAATCGTTTGACCTTTCAATGAACGATGCAATCCAAAAGGCTTACGCAAACAGACCTGATTTGAAATCTTTGACATTAGTTAAAAAAGCCTCCGAAGAATCCCTGAATGCGGTGAAAAGGAGTTATTTCCCTTCACTCAATGCAAGCGGCGGGTATTCTTATATGAACAGAACCGATTATTCTTCGAACGCAATCGGGATTTATGCGGGGGTCGATTTGCCTACAATTAATGCAATGGATATAAAATATAAAATTGATGCGGGTCAATCGTATCTTGAGATTGCAATTACAAATATAGATTTGTTAAGAAAAAATATCTATTTTGCTATTCAGAATTATTATATAAATATGAAACAATTGGAAAAACGTATTCCGCTTATGAGTGAAAAAGTAAAGCAAACGTTAGAAAACTTTGAGCTTGCAGACGGCAGATACGCGGTAGGTTTGGGGAATTTTCTTGAACTGCAACAGGCACAAACAAATTACAATAATGCACAGTTGGCGTTTGTGCAATCGGTTTTTGATTACAACTTGGCTCGGTTTTACTTAGAAAAAGCCATGGGGGTAACGGGTGGACGGGTAAACAGTAAACAGTGAGGTCGTTAAAGTAGGGTGGGTTCCCTAACCCACCGACAATAAACGCAGAGGAAGCAAAAAGGGGAAAGTAAGCGAGAACCGCAAAACTTTTAAACCATTCGACTTTTCGACTATTCAACTAAAAAGGAGACGACATGAAAAAAATTATTATTACTTTATCAATATTATTAGCGGTTGTTATTGCTGTATTCGCACTTACAAAGGTTGAGACAAAACCCAAGTATAAGTTGAGTAAAATTACCAAAACTACGATTATTGAAACGGTGGAAGCTTCAGGTACGATTAATCCCGTTAAAACGGTCAGCATAGGTTCGCAGGTTTCAGGGATTATCAGCGAAATTTACGTTGATTTCAACTCTCAAGTAACGAAAGGTGAACTTCTGGCGCAAATTGACCCGTCGCTTTTACAAGCACAAGTTGACAAAGCCCGAGGGGATTTGAATGCAGCGAAAGCCAATTACCAAAAAACAAAGAGCCTGCTGGTTTATGACAAAAAAAATTACGACCGATATAAGACCCTCTATAAGAAACATTATGTCTCAAGAGATGAACTGGACTTGGCAGAGGCAACATACAGGTCTAATTTGGCGGTGCTAAATTCAATGAACGCCTTAATTTCACAGACCACAGCAACTTTACAGAATAATTTAACGAATTTGCGATATACAAAGATAATTTCGCCGGTTAACGGGGTGATTGTTTCCAGAGCGGTTGACGTGGGACAAACAGTTGCGGCGAGCTTCCAGACCCCGACTTTATTTACGGTTGCGCAAGATTTAACAAAAATGCAGATTGAAGTCAGCGTTTCAGAGGCAGATATCGGTAAAGTTAAAGAGGGTCAAAATGTTGATTATACTCTTGACGGTTATGCGAATGAAACATTTAAGGGGAAAATTTTACAGGTGCGAATTTCTCCGACAACTGTTTCTAATGTCGTTACTTACACTGTAATTGTCAGTGTGGATAATGATAGCGGAATATTAAAACCGGGGATGAGCGCAAATGTTTCCATAATTACCAACAAAAAAGAAAATATTCTTTGTGCTGATAATGCTGCTTTGAGATTTACGCCCGCAGAAATTACGGGTGGTAAAAAGTATAAGGAGCAGGGGATTTGGCTTTTAAAAGATAATAACCCGACAAGAATGAATATTAAAACAGGCGTAACCGACAGCGAATTGACAGAGATAATTTCTGATGAAATCAAGGACGGAGATGACGTTATCATAGGGGGTTTGGACAAAAAAGAGCAGTCCTCTAATCAGAATAAACCGCCGAGGATGTTTTAAAAAATGAGTTTAATAGAAATAAAAAACATAATAAAGACCTATGAGACCGGCGAAACAAGTTTTAGAGCACTGGATGAGGTTTCACTATCGATTAACAGCGGGGAATTTGTTGCAATTATGGGTGCGTCGGGTTCGGGAAAATCCACGTTTATGAATATGCTCGGATGTCTTGATAAGCCTACGGAGGGAGATTATTTCTTGGACGGAACGGACATAATGAGTCTTAATTCAGATGAACTCTCTAAAATAAGAAATTTAAAATTGGGGTTTGTTTTTCAGGGATTTAATTTGATTTCAAGAACTTCTGCATTGGAAAATGTCGAAATGCCAATGATTTATAAAGGCATATCGCTGGAGAAAAGAATCGAAAAAGCAAAAGAAATGCTAAAAATTGTCGGGTTAGAAAATCGCGAACACCATCATCCGAATCAAATGTCGGGAGGTCAACAGCAAAGAGTTGCAATCGCCAGAGCGATAGTAAACGACGCCCCGATTATTTTGGCGGATGAACCTACGGGGAACTTAGACACTAAAACCAGTATTGAGATAATGAACTTTTTCGTTGAACTTAACGAAAAAAAGAAAAAAACAATTATTTTGGTAACACACGAATCTGAAATCGCAGAGTATGCAAAACGCATAGTCAAATTCAGAGACGGTAAAATAATAAGCGATGAATTAAAGTAAAATTTCACTTTGAGGTAAAATATGGAAACATTAAAAATAGCAATTCGTTCTCTAAAAATAAATAAGATGCGTTCTATTTTGACGAGTTTGGGTATAATAATAGGCGTTAGTGCGGTTATAATAATGCTTTCTGTCGGTGAAGGCGCCAAGGGCAAAATATCAAAAGATATATCGTCAATGGGTTCAAATCTTTTGATGGTAATGTCGGGGGCTTCAACCTCGGGCGGGGTTCGGATGAATCTCGGGAGCCAACCTACTTTGACAATGAAAGATGCGGAGGCAATTTTAAAAGATTGTCCTTCGGTTTTAAATGTAGCACCAATTTTGTCGGGGAATAAACAGATAATCTTTGCTAATCAAAACTGGTCGACGGGTGTTTATGGGATAACGCCGTCTTATTTGACGATTGGGCTTTGGGAAATCGAAGATGGACGCGCAATCACAGAAGAAGATGTCAAAAACACGATGAAAGTAGCGATTTTAGGTTCCACTGTTGTAACAAATCTGTTCGGCGACTTAGACCCGATAGGACGAAAAATAAGAATTGGGGGCATGCCGTTTAAAGTTATCGGGATTTTGCAATCCAAAGGTCAATCAGGCATGGGGCAAGACAGAGATGATACAGTCTTAATCCCTATAACTACTGCACAAAAGAAGCTTTTCGGCTCCGATTTCCCTGGGGTTGTAAAGTTCATAAATGTTCAGGCAAAAAGCGAAGATTCTTTGTACAGTGCAGAAGACGAGATTAAGGCACTTTTGAAAGACCGCCACAATATAGGTCAAAACAAGGAAGATGATTTTACGATAAGAAATTTCACAGAAATGATGGAAACGGTTAAAAAAACTGTTGCGACCATGACTTTATTGCTTGGTTCAATTGCTTCAGTCTCACTTTTGGTCGGCGGAATCGGGATTATGAATATAATGCTTGTTTCTGTAACTGAAAGAACGAAAGAAATCGGAATTAGAATGGCAATCGGCGCAAAGGCAATGGACATAAGACTTCAATTTTTAATAGAGGCACTGCTTTTGTCTTTGGCTGGCGGACTTGTTGGGGTAATATTGGGGGTTTCCGTTTCTAAAATAATAAATTTATGTTCAGAGTTAACGACTATTATTTCGCCTATGTCGATTTTTTTATCGTTTGGATTTTCAGGGCTTGTCGGGATAGGGTTTGGGTTTTATCCGGCTTACAAGGCATCTTTGCTTAACCCGATTGATGCGTTGAGGTATGAATAAAAATTTTTATTATATAATATATTTATGAGCACAAAAAATATTTTATTCGTATTTGGAACAAGACCCGAGGTGATTAAACTTGCACCGGTTATTTTGGAGTTAAAAAAATATCCCGATGCTTACAATGTTATAATTTGTAATACCGAACAACAAAAAGAATTATCAAATCAGACTCTTTCTTACTTTGGGCTTAAAGCGGATATAAATTTGGATTGCATGAGAGAAAACCAATCACTTGCGAGTGTTCAATCGAGAATTTTAACATCTTTAGATAAAATATTCAATGAAAATAAAATCGATGCGACAATTGTTCAAGGCGACACAATAACCGTTTTAACAGGCTCTTTGATAAGTTTTTATCACAAAATACCTGTTTTCCATGTTGAAGCAGGATTACGCTCTTATGATATTTTTGAACCGTTCCCTGAAGAAATTATGCGCCAAATGACAAGTCGTGTTGCTCAAATGCATTTTGCACCGACAGAATCCAATAAAAAAGCTCTTTTACTTGAAAATATTGAGGAAAAGAAAATTTCTGTTGTGGGGAATACGGTCATTGATGCGTTATTTTGCCTGTCTGATGAGATTAATGAAAAAGCACAAGGGTTTTACAGCGGAAAAGGGATTAAAATTGATGAAAAGCTTGTATTAATAACCGTTCACAGGCGAGAAAACCACGGCGAAAGAATAGACAGAATACTTCAGGCTATTTCAGACTTGGTGAGTAAATATTCAGATCATACGTTTATTTTACCCGTCCATCCAAACCCGAATGTTAAAGAGAAAGTTTATGCTAAATTAGGTCAATTTAAAAACGTATATCTTTTGCCGCCTTTAGATTACCCGAATTTGGTTTATTTGATGAAAAATGCGAAGCTTATTTTGACCGATTCGGGCGGAATTCAAGAAGAAGCACCGTCTTTTGGTTGCCCAACGCTTGTAATGCGTTATGAAACAGAACGCCAAGAGGGGATTGAAGCTGGAGTTTCTATCCTTGTCGGAGCGGATTATGATAAAATTGTTGGAAACAGCGAAAAAGTTTTAGACAGGGAAAAATCCCAAACCCGCTTAAAAGCACAAAACCCTTATGGTGATGGAAAAACTGCCGAAAAAATTGAAAAACTTATTCGGGCATACTTTACGTCTTAAAATACCATTTTCGCCTATAAATACAACAAACAGTTGATGTGTAATCTACGCTTAAGTTTTATCCTATTGTTGGGGATTAGGCGTTTTGGGCGGGGATAAAAATTTTGGATAAAGTTGAAACCGAAACTAAAATAAATTTGAAAAATGTGTTGTACGAGCAGTACAATTGGTTTCATGAGTCTTTTTTGCCGTCTGTTCAGATTGCCTGCAACGAATTTTTTTCATCAGTCTTTGAGTTCCAACTAATCTCCGTGAGTAAAAATATAAATATTTTATTCCAAGGTGATGATTATTTTGTTACCAAAATCCGTATCGATAAACAGCATGATGCTTTTTTCAGATGTTCTGAAGGTGCTGTTAGTATTATTTTGGATAAAACTCTGGGCAAAAGTAAAACATTTGACTTTACAACCATAACAGAATTAGAAACAAGAATAATAAGCTCATTTAACGATTATTTATATAATAATATTTCACAATTCTTATTGCCTGTCCCAACGACAGGCAATAAGCAACCCCACAACGCCGGCAAAAAAAGAAAAAACTTTGACACTATTCACTTGACTTTTTTTATCAAAGACAAGCTCTCGAACAATGGCGCAAAGTTAATAGTGTCTTTACCGCATGTTTTGTTATCGCCAAAGGCTATCGAGTCCCAAAGCGAGAAATTTGATATATCCAATTTTAAGACAAGTAAGTTGGATGTAAAAATAATAGTAGGAACAACAAAATTTTCCGTAAAAGATTTAAAAAATCTGGAAAAAGAAGACATAGTAATATTTGAAAACAGTAATATTCATTCAATGAAACTTATTTATGAAGATTACAAAAAAGATTTTGAAATTAATCCCAACTTAGGATTAATAACATCAATAAATAACGATAACGGAGGACATAACATGGAAGAAAATTCTTTATCCCCAAGCTTGTGGGATAATATTCAGGTTGAAATGGGAGCGGAGTTTGAAAAGGTAAAAATAACACTTGGGGAATTAAAAAATATTGAACAAGGCTTGGTTGTGGATATAAATTCGGTTTATAACAACAAAATTTCGCTTAAAGTTGAGGATAAAATTATAGCTCAAGGCGAACTGATAATTATAAACGATAGATACGGCGTGAGAATAGATGAAGTTTTTGCCTCTCAAAAGGATAAGCTGGAGCAAACCTCTCAAGGCGAAAACAAAATTCAAAACGGAACCCAAGAGTTATTGGAAAATGACGAGGATTCTGACGAAGAATTTGATTATAGTGACTTTGAGTTAGATGATCAGGATATTTAAGTAAAAAACGGTAAAGAGTGAATAGTAGAACAATAGAGTTAGTAAAGGCGAAATTTCAACAATTTCGTGATGAGGTAAAGAAAATGACAGGATATTTAATTAGTTTTTTAGTATATACATCGGCGATGGTGGGAGTGATTTTCCTTGCGCTATTTGTATTCAAAACATTTTCCAGCGGAGGGTTTTCAAAAAAGTCGTCTTCTTTAAATATCGAAGATACAATGAAGCTTTCGGCTCGAAAAACACTCTATGTAATAAACGCCCAAAACGAAAGGTTTCTAATCGCAGCGGATATTGACAGGACTTCATTAATCGCAAAATTAGATACAAAATCAGCAAAAGAACAACTTCCACTCAGGGAAGATAAAAGCTTAGACCTTGAAAGTTTTGACGGAATAGAAAGTATGAGTGAATTTGCTTCATTGATAGATTTTCAAAAAGAACGTTCAAAAAAAGAGCCGATGATGAGAGAATTGGCTAAAAAATTAAACGCAATATAGTGCGAAGATAGAAAACGAGATGAAAAAATTAGTAGAAAAAATAATAAAGCGAATAAAGGCGTGAAAACGAAAGAATTCGTGTTGAGGTGAAATAAAGAAATGGAAACAGCTTTAAAGGATATGAATCCTGTTATACAGATGTTAGTGGTAATGACGGCATTTTCGCTGTTGCCATTTGTATTCAGCTGTATGACCAGTTTTTTGAGATTTGTCGTAGTATTTTCGATGTTGAAAACGGCAATGGGAACTCAACAGGTTCCGCCCGCAATTGTAATTATAGGTTTGTCAATGATTTTAACTTTTTATACAATGGGGCCTGTTTTTCAAAAAATGTATGATATGGGGCAAGTACCTTATAACAAAAACGGAAATATAGTTTTGGCATTGGAAGAGGGTTCAAAGCCTTTAAAAGAATTTATGATGAAACAAACACGTGAGAGTGATTTAGAATTTTTCATATCGCTTTCACAAAAAAATCCGCCAAAATCTCCTGAAGAGATAAATATTTGGCAAGTGGCACCGGCATTTATCACGAGCGAATTAAAAACCGCGTTTGAAATCGGATTTATAATTTTCGTTCCTTTTATCGTATTGGATTTGGTGGTCGCAAACATTCTGCTTGCGTTAGGGATGTTTATGTTGTCGCCGACGATTATTTCTCTGCCGTTTAAACTTTTGATTTTCATCGCGGTTGACGGCTGGGCGTTGATAGTACAGGGGCTGGTGAGCAGTTATAATTAAGTGAGAGGTTCGGGGGACTGGTAAACAGTAAACAGTAAACGGTGATGGAGTAAAAAGGAAAAAGTAAGCGAGATGTGCAAAACTGTTCAACTTTTCGACTATTCGACTTTTCAACTAAAAACAATATGAGGTGAAATAAAAATGGAATTACTAATGGAATATATGGCAAGAGGGTTTGTGGTTATGTTGATAATCTCAATGCCTTGCGTGCTTGTGGCGGCGGCAATCGGGCTTGTAATCGGGATATTACAGGCGGTCACTCAGGTTCAGGAGCAAACCATTGCGGCTGCGCCTAAAATTCTTGCTGTATTCTTGGTTGTTATTATCGGTGGGTATGGGTATGTGAGATTACTTACGAATTTGTTGAACGAGGGATTTTCCATGGCGTTTAATGTGGTGCCGAAAAATGACAGCTACGTTCTTCCTGCTGATTATTATAAGTACACCCGTCCGTTTGCCGGCGAAATGAACGACAAATTCAAGGAAAAAAGTAATCTGCAAGATAGAATGAACAAAGTCGGAAAATCTTCCTTTTCACAATCTGGCAAACAGATGAAATACACTTCCGCACCAAAAGTACAATCGCTAACTCCTAATTTTATGGAAACAAAAAAGATTTTGGGACAATGAGGCGGCAGGTAAACGGTGAACGGTGGCAACAAAACCAAGGTCGTTAAAGTAGGGTGGGTTCCCTAACCCACCGACAAAAAGCCCAAGTAGCGGAGTAAAACGGAAAAAGGAAAAAGTAAGCAAGAGCAGCACAACCGTCCACCGTTTACCTCTCACTATTAAAAGCAGCAACAAAACCAACAGGTGTAATGGTGTAAAAAAAATGGATAATATATTAATACAATTTGCAAAGCTTTTTCCACAGTTCAACGCAGCGTTGGCTGGGGGCTTGATTGTCCTTGCCAGAATGTTGGGTTTCATAATTCTTGCCCCCGTTTTCAGCAGAAAGGAAATTCCTTCGTTAGCGAAGATTGGGTTTGCTTTTATTTTAACGATTACAATGACAATTGTTTTAAAACCGCCTGCACCGCCCGTCCATAGTTCGCTTATTTTATCACTTGTTTTGAACATAGCGGTTGGGGCGATGATTGGTTATATGGCACGGTTGATTTTAATTGCAATAGATGCAGGTGCGGATATGATTAATATGCAGATGGGGCTGTCTTCGGCGATGGTTTTAGATCCTACAACTCAGAGCCAGATTTCTATTTTAGAAAAATACTTTTCCTTACTTGGGATTTTGATTTTTATTCATTTAGGTGGAATTTACTGGCTTATACAAGCATTTATGCGAAGTTTTGAAATTTTCCCGATTTACGCTACGAGTATTCCGTTGGCAAAAATTGTTAATATGGAATATTTAATTCAGATGAGTTCAAACGTTTTATATATGGGTTTGCAAATTGCCTCACCTGTACTTTTGGCAACATTGGGTCAGGACATTATTTTGGGAATAATTTCTAAAACTGCACCTCAGGTAAACGTTTTCCAGTTAAGCTTTTTGTTCAAGCCTGTTCTGGGCGGTGCAATTTTGATTTGGATTTTGCCGATGTTGGTTAATGTGATAAGCGATTATTTTTTATCTTTTTCACACATTTTTTAGCGGCTTCAAGACAACAGGATTTCGACCTGGAGTGAGGGCATTATACCCATGGCTGAGGAAAAGTAGACAGGAAGCAGGAATGGCAAGAAATCATCTTTTTAAATGTTTTCAAAAAAAATCTATCTCCTAAAGGTCTGAGCTCATATAATTCACCATTAATATGTTTTACGGCAGGTTGCCCGACAGTAACTCCGAATTTTTCTAAAGCATCTAGATATTCGGTTATTTTATTGATTTTTAAGGATTTAGAAATTTGATTTAATTTTATGATAAAATTAATTAAAGAGACATCTTAGCCATTCAATTGAAAAAGCAGGTAAATCATGAAAGAAATTATAAATAACATTTTTTATTGCGGGTTAAATCACCGCGAAAGAAAACTTTTTGACGAATTAATTCCGCTTCCAAGAGGAACAACTTATAATTCGTACTTAATAAAAGCAAGTGAAAAAACTGTGCTCGTGGATACAATGTATCCTCAAAAGTCCGATGAATTTTTGGAAAAGCTCGAAAAGGCGGGGGTAGACAAAATTGACTATATAGTCTGTAATCACGGCGAACAAGACCATTCAGGCTCTTTGCCAAAACTGGTTAAAAAATATCCTGAAGCAAAAATTTTAACTAATCCAAAATGTAAAGAACTTGTTCAAGAGATGCTTCATATTAAAGACGAAAAATTCCAAGTAATCGCCGACGGAGAAGAAATTTCTTTGGGCGATAAAACTTTAAAATTTATCTTTGCACCTTGGGTTCATTGGCCTGACACTATGTTTACCTACGTAAAAGAGGATAACATCATTTTTACGTGTGATTTTTTAGGTTCTCATTCACCGTTTGAAACCCTTTTTGCGCCCGAAACACCCGAACTTTTACTTGCGGCAAAAAGATATTACGCAGAGATTATGATGCCTTTTAGAGATTTTTGCAAAAAATATGTTCAAATGCTCAAGGGTATGAATATTGATATGATTTTAACAAGCCATGGCCCTATTTATAAAAACCCTCAATTCATTTTGGATGCTTACGAAAAATGGACGGCGGATGCCTGTGCGAACGAGGTTATAATTCCTTATGTTTCTATGTATGAAAGCACCAAGGAAATGGTGGATTATATGAGCGAAAAATTGAGCGAAAAAGGGATTGAGGTCAAACCGTTTAACGTTGTGGAAGAGGATTTGGGCGAACTTGCAATGGAGCTTGTTGAGGCTTGCACTGTTGTATTCGGTTCCTCTATGGTGCTTGCAGGTCCTCACCCTGCGGCTGTAACCTCGGCATATATTACAGGGATTTTAAGACCAAAGGTAAAATTCGTATCTTTTATCGGTTCTTATGGTTGGGGCGGGGTTTTAACCGAAAAACTCGAGCAATCTTTATCTGCTATTAAAGCTGAAAAATTAACCAATGTCATAATTAAAGGTAAACCAAAAACAGAAGATTTCGAAAAATTAGATGTTTTAATTGAAGAAATTTATCAAAAGCATAAAAGCTTAGGATTAATTTCAATATAGTTTTACCACCTCTCACTTTTTACTCTTTACTCTTACATAAATCCGGTTGACTTTGGCTTAATAATCATTAAAAAAGAGATTGACTACTTCAAACGGATGATTTTTTGAAGAAAAATTAATTAATCATACTAAATTACCGATAGATAACAATTATAGATGATTAATCAAAGAGGGTAGAAATATGAAATTAAATTCGGGTGTAAGGTACATAGAAAACGGGTTAAAAACCCCGCTAAAAGCAATGCAGGCTCAAAGTGTGCTTATCAACATAGCTAACGAGAATGTGACAGGCTTTGACAAAGTTGGTTATCAACGTAAAGAAGCTGTGATTTCTTCTTTTACCGAATACTTGGGTGCTGACGGTATATCCTCAACTGTTGATGATAAAGTCGGAAGAATTGCAAATACAGGCAATCCTCTTGATTTGGCGCTTGCGACAAAAGGATATTTTCAAATCCAATCTGCAAATGGCATTAAGCTAACCAGAGACGGTAGATTTAAACTGGATAAAGACGGGAATTTGTTAAATTTAGAAGATGCGAAAGTCTTGGCGGATAACGGTAGTCCTATAAAATTAAGTATAATTCCTGAAAATATTAAGGATATCGTTGTAAATGTAAAAGGCGGATTGAGTGTATTTAACAAGGCTACAAATAAACTCGAATATGTCGCTAATATCGGAGTTGTAGATGCAAGTGGTGCAGTTGTTATCACTCCTGATGTCAGACAAGGGTACAATGAATATTCTAACGTGTCATTAGAAAGAGAATTTCTCGGGATGCTTGCTCCGATTAGAAACTTTGATGCAAACAGGCAAATATTTATGATTGAAAGTACAAATCTTACAAAGGCCATTTCTCAATTAGGCTCAGCAAATTAATTATAAACTAAAAGAAGGAATAAAATAATGAATACATTTCAAGGAATTATCAGAAAATCAATAAACAATACGACAACCCAATTTGATAAAATGGGGTATATCGGGAATAATTTTGCGAATTATAGTACAACCGGCTACAAGGCAGTCAGATTTGAACAAATGCTTGGCGCAGACAATTATTTAACCGGTGCAGCGAGAACAAATTACAAGCAGGGTTCAATTCAGATTACAAGCAACCCATACGATATTGCAATAAACGGAGATGGATTTATTCCCGTAGTCTCACCAACAGGTGAGGTTCAATATACTCGCGACGGGTCTTTAAAAAGAGGTGCTGACGGCTATTTGGTCACTAATGATGATTGGATTGTGGGAGAAGGAATTCAAATCCCGAGCAATATTTATAAATTCACGGTGAAGCCTGATGGAACAGTAGTTTCGATGGATTCAGCCAAATCTCCTGAGAAAGTACTTGGAACTATTCCGATAGTTCAATTCAAAAATCCTGAAGGACTTGTTCTGGGAGATAACAATAAACTAAAAGTTACAGATGCTTCGGGTGATGCAAAATTACTCAAGGGGCATAATTATATTGCACAAAATTCATTAGAAATGTCGAATACAAACATCTATGATTCCGTTTCCGATATGTTAAGATTAAATGCTTCCATGATTGCGGGATTACGTATGGCTAAAATAGTTGATGATATGTATAATAAATCACTTAACTTAAGACAAGGTTAGTAAATAAGAGGTAAATATGACGTTTCAATCAATTGATCCAATGCAAAATACAAGCTTAATACTCAATTTGATAGCTAAAAAACAAAAAGCTATTGGGGAGAACCTTGCTAATATTGATACTCCGGGGTACACCAGAAAAGATATTAATTTTGGTCAGTATTTGGGCAATGCAAATAGTCCGTTAGAAACGAAATTATCTGCAACACTTGGTTCTTCGCCGGTTGCCGAAGAACAGAGTAACGAAGAAATTAATCCTGCGAATGAATTGATGGTGCTTCAAAAAAACTCACTTTTATATTCAATGGCGACAAGAAGAATGTCAAGTATCATCACGGAGATGAAAACAGTTATAAATGTAGGAAAGTAGAATTATGGGTATATTAGATTCAATGAATATAGGGGCAGAAGCCCTCAAGACACAAGGTTTAAGATTGGATACTCATGCCAAAAACGTGGCGAACGTGGATACTCCAAATTATATTAGAAAAATTCCTGTGCTTAACGAGGTTAATGATTTGTCTTTCAGTGGTGTAATGAGCGAAATGCAAAGTGGAGTCTTTACAAGCGGAAGTTCTACATATTTAAAAGGCGGAGTTACATTTAGCGGGCTTGTGGAAGACCCGACCTTGGGAGATAAAATATATAAACCCGGACACCCTGATGCTGATAAAGACGGGTATATAAGGGCTTCTAACGTTAATCCGATGGTAGAAATGGCGGATGCAATGTTGGCACAAAGAGCTTATGAAGCAAACTTGGCGCTAATCAACATAACAAAATCCATGGCGTTAAAAGCGGTTGAAATCGGCAAATAGGGTTATAGTGCTTATATTTTTTCGGGCTTGCGACTTAGCTGCTTTTCACTGATGATTAGCGAGCAATTTATTTTATGAAGTTTTTGTAATATGATTGGAATAGAAATAGCAATTTT
This sequence comes from uncultured bacterium, assembly GCA_903885635.1. Lineage (GTDB taxonomy): Bacteria > Cyanobacteriota > Vampirovibrionia > Gastranaerophilales > Gastranaerophilaceae > CAIPUE01. The sequence continues at coordinate 587 of CAISJE010000120.1, read as the reverse complement.
TATTCCAATCATATGTTTATATATTTGTAGGCTTTGTGGAAAGGAATAATAATGGGAACAATCAGTAATTTTATACAATATTATTGTAAAGGGAAATATAAATTAAGTGAAACACAAAGAATAGTACGTGAAGCAGCTTTAGAAGTAAGTGCTCTAAGACTCAGAGCCGAAGCGGCAGAAGCAAATGTTGCAAAATCAACGCTTAACAGAGCAAATACAACTGGCGCAGCATCTCATCCTGACCTACTAAGACTCATTTCCTCAAAAGCTACAAGAGCTAAAGAACTTATAACCCAAATTGGAGACGATAAAGATGCTTATATTGAAGCAGTTAAAGAGTTATTGAAAAATGAGGCAGGAATAGATATGAATAGTAAAAGCTTTAAGCTGGTCCAAAAGGGCTTAAAGCGAGATAATGAATTACTGCGGATTTATAAAGAACAGCCTAGAGGATGCGGAAAAATTAGCAAAAATAGTTAAAATTCGCTAATATCTTGAAAAAATTCATATTCACATTTCTTCATCTCTGTGCAAAAATATCAATTCCCTGATTTTTTGTTCCTTTTTTCAGGAAATTAACCTCATTT
>CAISJE010000119.1 GCA_903885635.1 uncultured bacterium | reverse complement strand
TCGCACACTCGCGTTGAAATCCTATCCTCGTCGTCGACAAGTCGACACCCTCCCTTCTAAGGCTCGCAAACTCGCCAAGAAGAGGAGCTGCCGCAAGGGAGGAGGAGGTGCGAACGCCTATAATTAGTTTTTACACAGCCTGCCTGAGGGAGGACCGAAATCTTTGATTTCGAGGAGGGGTAAAAAGCGTTGATTTTATTGCATTTACCCCCCACCCTAGCCCTCACCCCCCTCACTCCCTCCTGCGGAGCTGCGCCGACAGGGTCACTCGCCTCATTCTTCGGCGGTTCCCTTTGTCAAGTGGGGAGGGAACGCCCTCACCAATTTTCTTTCGCAAAGTTTTTTAAAAATTATTTACCATTTAAAGTCAATATTGACAGCTATTTTAGACTATAGACTGCAAGATTCCTATAAAATAGTACCATTTTCGATTTTTACAATTTTAACATCTTGTAAAAAACTTTTATCAAATAAAAGCGTGTCAACACTGGTTATTATTGTTTGAGTAGTTTCATTGATTGTGGTTAAAAGATAATTTTGCCTGATGTCATCCAATTCCGCTAAAACATCATCCAGCAATAATATCGGCGGCTCACCTGTTTTATGAACAATAATATCCAGTTCCGCCAATTTTAACGACAAAACAATCGTTCTTTGTTGTCCCTGAGAGGCAAATTTTGTTCCATCTTCTCCATTGATATAAAAAATAATATCATCTCTGTGAGGTCCGACAAGAGCTTGCCCTCGTTGAATTTCTTCTTTTTTTCGTTCTTGAAGCTTTTGTTGAAATCTTTTCGAAATTTCTTCAATTTCTATTTCTTCTTCACCTAAAAAAGAACAATTATACAATATCGTAAGCTTTTCATCTCCGCTAATTGTGAAATGTTTTTCTTGAGCGATTTTTTCAATCTCTTTTAAGAATTTTTTTCTCAGATAAATTATATTACTGCCTAAAATGGTTAACTGTTCATTGTAAACCTCAAATAAAATATCATTTTGACTATAATCTTTTAGAAAATTATTTTTTTGAATACGAATTTTATTATATTTTGACAATCTATCATCATATGCCGGATAAATTTGTGAAATCGCTACATCAAGCCAATCACGTCTGTCTTGTGGAGTTCCGCGCAGTAAAAGCAAATCTTGAATTGAAAAAAGCACCGTTTTTAAAACATTTTTAAATTCCTTGGGTCTTGTTTTAAGCCTATTAACCTTAATTTCTCGTTTTTTTTCTCTATCATAAGAGAAATCCAATTCTATTTGGGTATTTTTCTCAACATTAGCTTTTATTTCAGTTTTGGTTTCATTAAAATTAATTAAATCTAAAAGATTTGTCGTTCTTTGACTTTTTAAAGTTGACAAAAAATAAATACTTTCAAGAATATTCGTTTTGCCTTGTGCATTTTTACCAATAATAAGAATTTTCTTTGAGTTTAAATCAATCTCAATATTCTTACAATTTCTATAATTTTTTAACTTTAAATCTAATATTTTCATTTAATAATTATTACCAATTTTTTGAGCCATATTTAGCGTAACTTTCTATTGTTTTTTCAATTTTTTCTTTTAATTGTTCAATTTTTTCTTTTTGTTCCTCGTTTTCAGATTCTTCAAATAGCAAATCTAATGTTAAAAGATTTTCCTTTTGTTTTCTTATTGATTGTTTTAATTCTTCTCTTTTTTGGAATAAAAACCCCTCAAATCCACATCCAGCAGGGATGATTGCCCAAATAGAGGACGGAAATCTATTACATAAATCTTTTCGTTCGTTATAAATCCCACATAAATTATTATCTAAAAGATGTTTGCATTTATAAAACGTCAAAGTTGTTTCATCGGTAGCGTCATAAGTTTTTATTAAATCTAAAATGCTATTTACCGTTTTTTCATCAACTTTTTTAGCTGCATCTATTGTTTTGTAAGGTTCAAAAATGTCTAAAAAGTCTATTGCACCCTTATCACCCGATTCTGCTAACGTTTTAAGTTGTTCATAAGGTATTGTTGTTGTGGAAACTTTACAACATTTTCCGCACATAAGACAAAGGCTTTGCGGTCTGGATTTAATAAAAATATCTTCTTGACTATCCATTTTACTCCCTTACCACTTAATACCTGCTAATTCTAATATTATATCAAAAAAATATTACTTACGGTTGTAGAAAACTATGTCAATAAATGTAGAAAACTTTTCAATTATTGACATTATTTTTCCAAGTTTATTTTTCTCTACATTTTTCAATTTTATTGTAAACAATTACGTACATTTTATCTACATATTTTTTTCTTGTTATTATTGACTTTTAGCTGTTTTTCTACAAATAATGATTGCTTATTATTATTATTAGGTTTTATATATATATTTATA
>CAISJE010000118.1 GCA_903885635.1 uncultured bacterium | reverse complement strand
GAGGCATTAGGTGTTGCACTTTAGGTCAGAATTCGGGCTTTGGGCAGATTTCTTAGTCGGCAAGAGATTTTTTACAGTTCTTGTTGTTACGTATCTTATACTTTTGTCAATTTTTTAATTAAATTTGTTTTTATATTTATATAATTAATTAAGGTAGGAAATGGTGTATATATGAATTATCCAGTTAACCAAAGAATAAATACATATCCGCAGTCATCGACAGGTCTTAGCTTGTCTCAACTTCAAGAAATAAACGGAGATACGATTAAGAATGGAGTTGCGCAAAATGAACTTATTAAAAGTGTCAGCGAAGACAGCGACAAAACGCCTTGGCTTGCACCAGTGTTAAGCTTGCCTGTTTGGGCTAGTATGGTTTACGGAATGAATAAATTCAACACCGCTTGCGGTGGGCAATACGAGCAAAGTTTACCTTATAGAATGGTTAAATCTGTTGATAATTTTGTTAAAAAATATGAATTTTTAGACAAAATGTCCAATAAGATTGTGAGTGGCTTCAAGTCTGCTACTACTTTTTTAGATAAAAGATTTGTTTCTCAGTCTAAAATTTTAACCGCATTTTTTAAGACCCCGTCTGAACCTAAATTTATTATGGTAAAAATGATGTCAAAGGGAACAATTGCTGAAGTTTCATCAGAAGCTATTAAACAGCTGGAAGCATTTAAGGTAAAGGATCCTGCAAATCTTTTAAAAATGGGCGTAAGCGAAGCAGAACTTCAAGAATTGGTTGCAAATCCTCATGTAGAAAAAAATATTCAAAAAATAATACAGCTCTGTGAAAAATTAAGTACGAATATTATGCCTGCTTCAGATAAAGTTATTAAGCTTCCTTTTACAAAAGGGCAGAAGTATTTGTCTGATTTCATTCCCGGACTCGGAACAGCCTTAAAAAAGGACATTGTATTCTCTGAGTATGCTAATAAAATGAAAACTCTCCAGGGCGTACAGGCTACTACTGTTCTTGGCAAATCTGTTCCAAAATTGATAATGAGAATTATAGAAAGCGTTACAAACGGTACTGCTGGTGGGAAATTTGCTATTTTCATGGCGGCTTATTTTATTGCCGATTCAATAAAAGATGCAATACATGCTCCAAAAGACGATAAGGTCAAAAAATTTGCAGAAAGTAATATTTCAGGTATGGCATTTTACTTAACTATGCCTTTTGTTATCGGACTGTTACACAAATTTGGGGGACTACAATATATAGGCGTTGATCCTGAAAAAGTTGAACATTATAGAACGGCACTTAATGAGTTCAATAACAAGGTAAATAGCGGTGCAATTAAAGTGAAAAGTATCTATCTTGCAGAAGAAGCTAAAATCTTAGCTTTGAAAAAACAATTACTGAAACCTGCAACCGCAATTCAAAAATCCGATAAATTGGGAACAAAAATCATTAAAGCATTTAAAAACATAGTTTATAAACCATTAAGCCTGGGTGCAAAGGGCTTAACAACCGGATTAGAATGTACGGCGGCGTTCAACCCAGAAGGAGTCAATAAGTCAAGCGGAATGGGGGTTAAGGTGAAGCAGTTTTTCACAAACGGAAAATTTAAAGGTACAAAGGGTTTTCTCGGTGCACTAATAAGATTTGGTGTATTCGCAGCCTTTTTCGCTCCAACCTTAGGTAAGTTGGGTGCAAAGTTCTCTCACTTAATCTTCGGACGTCCAAGTAAATCAATACTTGATGAAGAACCTGAAGTAAAGGAAGGCGAACAACCAAAGAAGGCAGCTGTGGCAACTCCTACAACCTCCACTACGCCTATGAAAGCAACACCACCACCACCAACAGCGCCTGTTCAACAAACTCAAATCCAGCCTTCTTTGTTAATGCAGCCTATTAAACAAAATAATGAAAATTTAATCAGTAATCAAACCATGCCGGCGCAAAGAGAAAATTTAGTTGACATGTATCAAGCTTCTCCTAACGCCTCAAAATCAATGATGGCGTCTCAAGAACCTGTTAGAACATACGTACCGTCTTCTGAAAGAGTAAACATTCAGCCAACCGTAGCAGATGAAGAAAAAAATAGTAAAATGAATACAGCATTGAGTAAGGCTGATAAAGCCGAATTGATGGCAAATAAATTCGTTGGAGGCAAACAACATTAATCGGTATTAAGCTATCGGGTTTAGGTAATCTTTAATTATTTCAAGCTCCTGTGATTTTTTCATGTGCGGATTTTTAAGCTTTTCTTTTAGAACAAAATCCAATCCTTCTCCAAATAATTTTGACGGTTGAAACCCGAGTTCCAGCAAATCTTTACCGTTAATCGACAGTTTAACTTTTGCCAAATCTTCCAAATAATGCAAAACCTGTTTTTCTTGACCGGAAATTGCCAAAATTAACAAAGTTTCAAGTTTTTGAGCCATAAAATTTTTATAAATCTCAAAATCCTCGTTCAAATTACTGTTATAAAGTCTTTTCGCGTTCAAAATAATATCTTTTTCGTTTTTGGTAAGTTCTAATTTATCAGACAGTACATCGGATTCAAAGATTGCAATAAGCCCTAAATATACGAGCCAAGGGTGTTTGGGTTTGTATTTTGCGATAAGGTTTTCAATACCAATTTGTGGTATTTTAAACTCTTTTTGCGAAATTAATCTGTAAATTTTTTGATTAATAAATTTTTCAAAAATTTCTTGTGAGTACTCGTTCAAAGTTTTTTTGAGCTCGTTTTTAATCCTTTTATTGCACATATCATAATTAACATTTTTTAAATAAGTTTCTTGCAATTTCAGAGTGTTTTCTTCAATTTCAAACCCCAGTCTTGATGAATATTTTAGTGCGCGAATTATTCTTGTCGGGTCATCAACAAAGCTTTTAGCATGTAGAACTCTTATTTTTTTATTTTTTAAATCGTCTAAACCGTCTGCATAATCGATTAAATCGGCAAAGCTACCTTGGTTGAGCGACATAGCAAGCGCATTGACCGTAAAATCACGTCGAAAAATATCTTCTTTAAGGTTACAACCAATTCTATCGACATGTGGTAAATGTCCTTTTTTAGGATAAGTTTCACTGCGGGTTGATGCAAAATCGATTTTTTTTCCGTTGATTTCTACTTTTATCGTGCCAAAATTTTTATGAACACTTAAAATTTTGACTTTGGCTTCACTTTCAAGAATTCTCGCAAATTTAATCGCATCACCCTCAACCGTAATATCAATATCTAAGCTATTTTGGTTTAATAATAAATCTCTAACCAATCCACCGATAAGATATAATTGATAACCGTTTTTCAAGGCGATTTTTGAGCAGAGTTCAAAAATCGCCTTGAAACCAGCGTCAAAATACGAATTATAATTCTCATATAGATTAATGATGTTCATAGTTCCTATTTTAACGTAAAATAAAGGAAATAGTAAAGAACATTGAAAATTAAAAATCGGGCAAGCCCTATTCACTTTTTCTTCTTTTGGAACGACTACAAATCGGATTAGACAAAAGAAAGGAGGTGATGAAAGTGACTGTGAATAAAGAAGAACTATTAGTAATCTTGATGATACTAATAGTCCTATTCAATCATTAGGGCTTTTAATGAGAGGAGTGTCATCCTCTCGCCCTTTTTCATTATAAACTATTTTATAATTAAATCAAGAGGGTAAAATAAAAAAAATAAAGGATAAAAATATGTTACAAGAAGCTACACGCGCCTTAAACTCCGCATTTAACAACAGTTTTATAAAAAAACTTTGTCAATATCTTCACGATTGTGTTCGTGAGGAGGTTAAGAGTGCGACTTTTAGGAATTTAAAACAAGACAAGGATAACAAATGGATTTTCTTAAAAGAAGAAGAACAGTTGTTCCATAATTATGGCGAGTATTTACGCCTTGAGGGTTCGGACAGCAAGCTTACGGAGCTGATGATTCAGAGCGAATTGAGCCAAAAAGATAAATATTTGATTTACGGGTATTTGTTTTTAGTCGGAAAAAGCTCAAAGAACCGTAAATTAAACGAGTTTTTGACTCCACTGTTATATATGCCTTGTAAACTTGAACGAAACGGGGTTAACATTAACTGTATGCTTCAGGATGAGTTTTTATCTCTAAATACCGGTGCTTTAACCGCTATGATGAAAAAAAGTGATGATGACGATGAGGTAGAACAATTATTGGAAGGACTTTTGGATGTTGTACCGGAGTTGCCGATAACCAATGAAAAAATGGATATATTTTTAACCACTTTAAAATCAATTATCCCAGACATTGAAATCAAATTTGACCATTCTGATGATGTCGATGAGGATAATATTACAAAGGATTTTTATAAAGAGGAAGAAAAAATTGACTTTGATAATTTGGATGAAATTACCGAAGAAATCGTAGTAAAAACATCCGTAAAATTGGAGAAAATCACTTTAACAAATCAGTGCTCAATAATTTTGACAAAACGCCCCTCAATAACAGCAGGTGTTTTGCATGAATTAATGCAAATTGCCGAAAAACCAAGCGGGGTTTATAGAGAAACTGCGCTGAATATAATTAATGAAGAATATTTACAAACCAAAGGTAAGATAATTGATAATCCTGCCAAGGGATTCAAGGATTTAAAGGATTTTGCTGCAATTACTCCGCTTTCGCTGAGTGATTCGCAGGAAAATGTTATAAAAAGCCTCGAAAATAACACTTTTGTAGCCGTTTATGGCCCTCCGGGAACAGGAAAATCACAGACGATTGTTAATTTGGTTTCGCACCTTATAGCAAGTGGCAAGACTGTTTTAGTCGCATCTCGCATGGATAAGGCGGTGGATGTTGTTGCTGATAGGTTAAACGAACTAGGCGCACCGTTTTTAGCACTTCGTGCCGGTAGGTTAAATTACCAAAAACAGTTAAGTTTTCAGCTTCAAGACTTGCTTTCAAACAAAATTGATTTAGACTCAGAGTATGAAAATGCCATTTTCGCCGACATTAAAGATATGAAAGAATTATTAAACACCATAAAAGATTTGGAAAATAAATCGGAAAATACAATCAAACTTGAACGGGAGTGGCAAGAAATATCTGTTCAAAAAGCCGAACAGGAAAAAACTTTAGGTACAATGCAATTTATACAAAATATTTTGAAAAAATCAGAAATTGATCAAATTGTTGATTTAATAAAAATAATCGAAAGAAATCTCGAAAAAACAGGGGTTTTCGCTTCGATTTCAAATTATTCAAGCAAAAATAAACTAAAAAAAATCTTGAAATTAAACGAATTTGAAGCAAGTTATGAAAAGTTGGCAAGATTACATGCAGAACTTGAGGTTTCCAAGCTTACTTGCACTATGCGACTGATTGAAGCTAATATACAAAAACTGGGTAACCTACATGTTATGTCGGAACAAATCCGTATGCTAAAGAGAAAACAACGCAATTTGGCGATTGATATCCTGAAAGGGAAACGCAGAGAAGCTTTAAAAGGATTACTGCGTGATCAGGTTAAGCGCCAAAGATTAATCGTTCATACAAAATCCCTCGTTGAGCGCAAAAAAAATCTTCAAAACCGCCTGCTTGAATGTGAAGATTTTAGACCCTTAATGGAGGCATTTCCTTGTTGGTGCGTTACTACTTACGCAATTTCAGGTTCTTTGCCTATGAAACCGGGGCTTTTTGATGTGGCAATTATTGATGAAGCTTCTCAGTGCGATATCGCAAGCTGCTTCCCTATCCTTTATCGTGCAAAACGCGCGGTTGTTGTGGGTGATGACAAACAGTTGCCGCACCTGTCGTTTCTTGAAAAAGCAAAAGAACAATCGTTCTTAAGCCAATATTCGATTCCGGATAAGTACCAATTAATGTGGCGTTTTAGAACAAATTCAATGTTCGATTTGGCAAATTATTACTCAATGAATCCTGTTTTGCTTGACGAACATTTCAGAAGCCTGCCGCCTGTCATAAATTTTTCTAACCAAGAATTTTATGGAGACAGGATTAGAATTATGCGCAGAAATGTAAATGAAATTAAAGCCTTGGAGCTTATTCATGTGCCCGAGGGTAAGGTTGATTTTGACGCAACAAGAAACCTCCCTGAAGTCGAGGCGGTTGTGGCAAAATTGCAAGAAATTATACTTGAAGATGAACGTAAAAACCCTGAAAATCCTGTTTCTATCGGAATAATCTCTCCTTTTAGGGCACAGGTTGAGCAGTTGAAAACCTCCGTTGCGATGGTTATATCTGAACATATGATAAGAAAACATAAAATAGAAATCGGTACAGCACACACATTCCAAGGTGATGAACGTGATGTAATCCTTATGTCTTGGGCGCTTGCTGACAATAGTTTTGTACAAAGTTTAACTTTCTTACAAAAACCGAATCTATTCAATGTTGCAATAACCCGCGCGAGATATAAAATGATTAATTTTACGTCTAAAACTCCAAGAGAATTACCAGCAGGACTGTTTAGAAGTTATTTAAATTATGTTCAAGAGTACGAAATTAGACAAAAAGCCATTGAAAATAAAGAAATTGAGGAAAATTTCTACAAAAATAGCTTTGAAAAGGAAATAGCACAAACAATCCGAGACCTGGGGCGTGAAGTTCAGGCCGGTGTGGAAATAGCAGGATTTAGCGTTGATTTACTCGTCGATGATAAAATTGCAATCGAATGTGACGGCGTTGAGGATAATAAAAGGATTTCAGCGACAAATATGAAAAAACAGGCTATTTTAGAACGTTCGGGAGTCAAAATTAACAGAATAACCTATCGAGAATGGCAATATTCTCCCAAAGCCTGTCTTGACAGAGTTTTGGTGCAATAGTATACAAATAATTATATAATTATGATTTTAGTGTATAATAGTTATTAATAGATGAGTTGGAGTTGGAGTTTAAGTAAAAAATGAAATTATGCGTCTTCCAAGGAACTTTTAACCCTATACATAATGGGCATTTGGCAATGGCGCAGTATGTGAAAAGTGTTTATAATTACGATACTATATTATTCATACCTGCCTATAAACCACCGCATAAAGAATTGGATGATGATATGTCAAACCACCGCTTTCAAATGGTTAAGCTTGCTGTGGGCGGTGAAGGATTCTTTGGGATAAGTAATATTGAATTCCAAAATGAAAGATTTTCCTACACTTATCTGACAATTTTAGAACTGTACAAAAGATATAAAATAGAGGGTAAAATAGGCTTTATCATAGGCTTAGATGCTTTTCGAGAACTACGGGAATGGTTTGAAGCCGATAAACTGAAAACGCTTGTGGACTTTATTGTTTTCCCAAGAGATCTTGATATTGATAAAGATAGACTTGCATTCTTGCATTATAAAGGGTACCAATTTACTATTGCAAAAATGCAACCGATAGGAATATCGTCAACGAATATAAGAAAAAGAATAGAAGCTAATCAGAACATAAGCACATTGGTACCCACGGTAGTTTTGGAGTATATAAATAAAAATGGATTATACAGAGAAGAATAAAAAAGCCATATCTTGGCTTAAAGAAAATTTAGATGAAGAGCGATTATTACATTCACTCGGTTGCGCTCAATGTTGCGCAGAATTAGCACATAAATTTAAACTTGATGAAGAAAAAGCTTACATGGCAGGACTTTTGCATGACTGTGCAAAGTGCTTTAGTAAAGAAAAAACGATGGAGATTGTTCAAAAACTTAATCTCGATGAAACAGAACTCGTTAACTTCAAGGTGCTTCATGCCCCTGTAGGCGCTTATATTGCACAGTATGAATTTGGGATTAAGGATAAGGAAATTTTATCCTCAATTCGCTCCCATACATTGGGAAAGCCGAATATGACTGATTTTGAGAAAATAATATTTTTAGCCGATAAAATAGAACCAAATACAAGAGATTCAGAGTTCAGGAATGAAATGTTAATGTTTTTAGAAGAAGAAAATGGTATGAACAAGGCGCTTTTAACCTGTTACAAAGAAACCATCAGAAGCTTAGTCAAAAAAGGCTTGAAAATTTGTGCTGTAACCGTTGATATTTATAACAGTATGCTCTAATTTCCTTCGTGCAAAATTTCTTCAATTATTTTTTGAAAACTTTCTTGTTTAAATTCACTTTTAACAATATATTTTTGAGCACCTAAAACTCTTGCACGTTTTTTGTTTTCTTCGCTGACTAGCGAGCTTACCATAATAACAGGGATATCCGCATACATTTCATCAGTTTTTAATCTTTCAAGGAATTCAAATCCATCCATTTCGGGCATTTCTATATCACTTATGATTAGGTCAAATTTTATGTTTTTCATTTTATCAAAGGCACCTAGGGGATTTTCAGCAGTTTCCACATTATAGCCTGCTTGGGTCAAAATATTTTTTTCCATAGTTCTTGTTGTTATTGAATCATCCACCAATAATATTTTATAATCTTTGTTTCTTGATACTTTCTTTATACTTGATGAATTGGAGGGTAATTTTGTAAGTTTTGTTATATTTATTATATCTGTAATATTAAGAATTAAGCAGATTTCGCCAGACACCAGTGCGGTAATTCCTGAAATATTTTTCAATTTATAAAAAGGAGCGGAAAGTTTTTTGTGTAAAATTTCTTGATCACCTATCAATTTATCCACGGCAAGAGCCATTATTTTGTCGTCTGATTCTATAATTAGTATTGTTTCTCTGTCTGTATTGTAATTAGGCTTGGGTAGATTTAAAATATCCGTCAAATTGTATAATGGGATTGTTTTTTCTCCAAAAATAATAGATTTGGTACCGGTACTTGAAAGTATTTCTTCTTTTTTCTTTCTTAAAACAGTTTTTATCACTTCCATCGGAACCGCGAATGTTTGGTCGGAAGATTTAACCAGAAAAGCTTTGAGGGTCGACATTGTTGTAGGGAGCTCTATTTGCACACAGCAACCCTTATTAATTTCGGAAAATACCTTGACTCTGCCGTTAAGTTGAGAAATTTTTGTTTGCACAATATCCAAGCCGATTCCCCGTCCCGATAGATTTGTTATCTCAGCCACGGTCGTAAATCCCGGCGAAAAAATAATATTTATTATTTGTTCATCGGTCATTAAATTTATTTCTTCCTGTGTTAAAAATCCTTCCTGTAATGCTTTTTCTTTTATTTTTGCCAGATTAATTCCACGACCGTCATCTTTTATTTCAATTATTACTTTGTGATTAGATTGTCTGGCAGAAAGAATTATCTTTCCTTCAGGTTTTTTACCTAATTCTATTCGTTCTTTGGGAGTTTCTATCCCATGGTCAATGGCATTTCTTATGATATGAATAAGTGGAGTTTTTATTTCTTCTATAATTTTTTTGTCTGTACTTGTTTCACTTCCAACAATTTCAAGTTCAATTTTTTTATTTTTTTCTTGTGCAATATCTCGCACCATTCTTCCAAAAAGATGAAAAATCGTTGCTAAAGGCAAAACACGTATATTCTGAACCATATTTTCTACGCTGCCAACTATTACGTTCATTTTTGCATCATCTTCCTGAATCATCCTATGCAGGCTTGTAATATTTAAAACGGTTTCTTGAACTTTTTTATTATTATCAGTAAATAAGGTCAAAATTTGTTTTACAAAAAAGGAAATCGGACTGTCGCTTATTCCTGATTGAAAATACTTTTTGTCGTAATATTTTAAATAATTGAATGTTTTTGTCAAATTTCTTTGCCATTCTTCAAGTTCTTTATTTATTAAGCTCAACTCATGTAAATGTTTTTTGGTTTTTATTTTTGTAGTGGTTAATTCACTGACCTGATTTATCAATACATCCAGCTTTGAAGAATCCACCCTTAAGGTTTTTATTGTTCCTGTGTTAAAAATTTCTGAAAAATCGGATATTTTTTCGCCCTTAGTTCCCGCCCCTTTTTTTGTGATAAAGCTTCCTTCTTCAATTTTTTCTTTATTAAATGTCAATACCTGCTGTACAATTTCTAATCGTTGTAAAATAAGTACTTTATCAGCACTGTCACTTTTATTTTTGATTATATCATCACAATATTCAATACTTTGCTTTAAGACAGAGACCGTTTCTTGCTCAAATTGGATTTCATTTTCACAGGCAAAATCAATGATTTCAATTATTTTTTGCAAAATACTCTTAATATTACTGTTCGGACAAATGTTCTCATACTCCAACAGTAAACTTTTAATCGGAACTATCGAACTGCCACTATTCAACAATTCCCAAATTTTATTGTTAATAATAGCCAAATCATCATTAATTGTAGCATCTTTATTTTGAGAAATATCTGAAGTTTGTTCTTCCTGAATTATTTCAACATTATGTTCAGAGCTATTCCTAGGCAGTGTTAAAGGGGATGATAATTTTTCAAACGCGACTGAATAATAATCTACAAGCTCTATATTATGCAACTCACATATAGCAATAAATTGATTAATTATACTATCTAAAACTTTATGGATTTCGGCTATTTCATCATTTGTTAAAATGTTAGAAGCTTGACTGGTAAAATCTAATTTAAGACAGATATCTTCAAAACTTTTTTTTATTTCAAAAAGACCGATTTTTTCAAAAATAGTATGCAATTCTCTGACAACAAAAAGTAAGTTTATAATTAAATTTTCACTTTTTCCTGTTTCAATTTGCATCAATATTAAAAGACTTTCCGGAACAAGGGTATTAATTTCCCCAATATTTTTTACAAATAATTCGAAATCAAAATCAGGTTGTTCATTATCGAAAGGAGCTTCTTCTGCATCTTTGTTTAGTTCTTCTAAAATAGCGATATGTTTAGGAATATTTTCATTGTATATTTCTTGACCTTTTTGTATCGATTTTTGGATTATTTCGGCTAAAAAATCCACTGTCTTATATAAAACATTAACGACATTGGAGGTTAATGAGATTTTATTTTCTTTAGCTAATCCAAGTATATCTTCCATTTTATGAGCAATAATTTGAACGCTGTTAAATCCAACCATTCTTGATGCACCTTTGAGCGTATGCGCGTCTCTAAACAGCATAAGGATAGCGTCCTTATTTTTTGGGTTTTTTTCCAATTCTAAAAGGCTATTGTTTAATTTTGAAATAATTTCTTCTGACTCTACCTGAAATATTTTAAATATTTCAGCCGTCACTTCTTTTGAATAATCCATTTACAACCCAATCAATTAATATTGTCTTTAAGAGAGTCGGACAGTTCGTTTAAAGAATGAATATTCTTAATTTTTTCTTCTAAAAGCTTTAAAGATGCTTTTAGTCCTTCATCCAGTGTGTAAAAAATGGAACTTACACTGTTTGACGAATTTGTTTGACTTTCCGAATCGATAAAAATTTCTTCTGCAGATAATTTCACTTCTCCAATAAGGTTAATTAACGATTCAATATTTATATTAATATTATCGGCGAATTTCACTCCCAGTTCAATTTCCTTAGAACCTTCTTCTGTCGCCATGACTGTTGAATTTGTAGCTTGTTGAATATTTTTAATTAAAGATGTAATCTTTGTTGTAGCCTGTTTTGATTCATCCGCCAACTTTCTTATTTCACTTGCGACAACCGAGAACCCTTTTCCATTTTCTCCCGCACGGGCGGCTTCAACTGCAGCATTTAGGGCAAGCATGTTTGTTTGTTCTGCAATATCCTCAATCAATCCGATAGTTTCGCCTATTTGTTGGGTATGCTCTGACAATTCAAGGATTAATTCTGCAATAACTTGTATTCTTTGTCTTAACATAATCATTTTTTCAATATTTGCTTTCACCGATTCTTGCTCTTTTTGAGAATAGCCTAATGATAAATTAGCCTTAGTTGAAACATTTTGAGCATTTTGCCTTGTTTTTTTCGAAGCCTCCTTTAAAGCTTCGACATTTGTTATTGCACTTTCTACCAATCGCACGTAACTTTCAATGCCATCTTTTTGCTTATTTGAAAGATCTGTTATCGTTTGCGTTGTTTTCGACGTATCCGAGATCTGTGTTTCAACACTTTGCACCATATATTTTTCAACCCATTTTCTGGTTACTTCATACTGAATTGCATAAAGAATTAATAATAAGGAAATCAATATTACATCATATTTACCCAATTTAAGTACAAAATCCGAAAGTAAAATTATTATGATTATGACGATTAAAAATAATTTATCTATAACCGATTTTATCCTCATTTTATTTCCCAAGCTAATTTTAGAATCATGTTTCATAAAAACTCCTTTTATTTTATATTATAGATGTAAAAACCCTTTTAATAATCATAGATTTGTAGTATAATTATTGTATTACAAAAACGAAAACAAAAGAGGATTTAGATAGATGTCTCCAAAAATTTTATTAATAGATGATAGCGCCACTCAATTAGAAATATTAAAACTCAATTTTTCTAAATTGGGTTATGATGTTATAACTGCAAAAGACGGAAGTGAAGGTTATCGGATGGTTTTTGAGGTGGCTCCTGATTTAATTTTATCAGATATTGTTATGCCAAATCTTAATGGCTACCAACTTTGCCGACTCTTGAAAAATAATAAAAGTACTCAAAAAATCCCAATAATTTTATTAACTGTCCTTGATAAAAAAATAGACAAATTTTGGGGGAGTAAGTCCGGTGCTGATAAATTTATATCCAAAACAACGAATTATGAAGAAATTGAAGAAATTGTCAAGAAAAATATAGAAAAAAATCCTATTTCTGATGAATACAAAAAGCATTTATTAAATAATTCCGTCAGTGATGAAACAATCCAAAATCAAATTAATAGCGTACTTGATGAATTATTGATGAATTCAACCTTTTTAAATGAATTTAGAGATTTAGGTGAATTTTTATCACATGAAAAAGTTTTAATAGAAAAAACTTTTAAGTTAATCGGTTCTTTCGTTGAATACAATGTTGCAGGACTATTTCTTAATACTCCTGATAAAAATGAAAAGAATATTTTACATATAGATATAGGCAAAAATTCGGTTTCAAGTTTTGTTATGGAAAAGATTAAAAGAGATTTCTTCGCAAAAATGCCCGGAGTATCAACTTTTACCATTAGAGATTTTGGTCATGATATAGTTAGAGAGCCGGTTAACAAGAATCAACCCGTTTTAAATTTCGAAGAATTTAAAACGGCTCATATCTTACCGCTTATCTCAAATGGGGATTTAGTGGGCGGAGTTTGTTTTTATAATACGGAAAAGTGTAATTATGCTGAGTTTAAATTTTACAAAACGATGATTAGCGAACTTTTATTGCTCTTAAAAATGAGATTTTTATACTCTCAGACCGAATATTTGTCTGTAACTGATGGACTTATGGGGCTTTATAACAGAAGACATTTTGAATATAATATTGAGCGAGAATTCTTAAGAACAAAACGTTATCCTTCTGATTTAAGTTTGGCTATGATTGATATAGACCATTTTAAAAATGTAAATGATACTTATGGGCACCAATTTGGAGATTATGTCCTGAAAAATATTTCCGATATTATATTAGAATCATTCAGGAAAACCGACATGGTATATAGGTACGGAGGCGAAGAATTAGCAATAATTTTAACTGAAACTTCGTTAGAGAGTGCTATTATTCCATTAGAAAGACTTAAAAATAAAATTGCTAAACACCAATTTACCTATAATGGCAAAACAACAAATATTACTATCAGCATTGGTTTAAGTTCTAATTTTATGGATATTCAAACTCAGGAAGAATTGGTAGAATCTGCTGATAAAGCTCTTTACAGAGCAAAACAAAGTGGTAGGAATAAAGTGGTAGCATACTCTTATGAAAAATTTAGCAACATTACCTAATAATCATGTTTTAGACAAGGATGAAAATTTATACTTGTATTTTCAGTTGGGAGATAACAAGTATGCGCTAAATATATGGCAAATGGTAGAAATAATAAAACTCCCATTGCTTGATTATCCGCAAAAACTCGCGAATAATGTTGTCGGGCTTTTAAATTACAATAATTTTACGATAAATATTTTGGATTTAAGGTTTTATCTTAATATAAAAGTAGCTCCTTATTCCGTCTCCAACCAATTGCTTATAGTAAAGACTGATGAAACCATATTTGGGTTAATAATTGATAAAGTTGAGGATATAATTTATTTAGAGCAATCAAAAATAGAATACTTCCCATGCGCAGGGGATACAAAAATTATTGAATTTATGTATAAAAAAGAGCATGAAACCATTTCCATAATTAATCTATGTGCCGTTGAAGAAGTTATTAAACAAGGTGTTCCATTAAGTGATATTGATATCCCGTCACTTTTCCCCAAGGATGATGATTCTCGATATAAATTAATGCAAAGAAATAATGCTCTGTTTGAAAAATCTAATGCAAGCTTGGGGACAAATATTTTTGCTCAGGACAGATTTATCTCATTTTCACTTAACGAAAATATTTATTGTATAAATGTAGAATATGTAAAAGAGGTTTTGAAGAATTTTTTAATAACTCCAATTCCTTGTAACTTGGATTATGTTGCTGGCGTTATAGCTTTAAGAGGTGATTTTATCACCGTAGTTGACACAAAAACCCTGTTAGGAATAAATGAAAATGCTTCAAACATTGCTTCCATGGGGAGCAAAAACAGCCTGATTATTATTGAAGTGCCTGATTATCAAATCGGATTTTTGGTGGATGAACTTTTCAGTATAATTAATATTGCTGAAGATTTAATCAAAAAAAAATCTAACAATCAAAACAAATATACATTAAGCGAAGTTATTTTAGAGGATAAGTTTTATACAATTTTAGACATAAAAAACATTTTATCTGATGAGAAATTTTTTATCGAAGATAATTGATAAAAGGGGAAAGAGAAAAATAGTACTGTTGGACAGGTATGAACTTGAACAAATGGAATTTACAATACGTAACATTATTTCCGATTTTAGGCAATTTTTGCTGAAAATATTTTTTTATATATAAATAGTGTGTTATTTAATGTGGAAGTGGTAAAGATGGGATTAGAATCGGTTTCTAATAGACCGTCATCTGGTGTGCGGTTAGATTCTTTGTTTAATTCAATACAAGGAAATGCTTATAGTCAGTCGAATCATGCTAAGTTAGCGTATATTCCGGATTCTGTGGCTATAAATGCAGGGTTTCAAAAGTATTTAAGCGAAAAATCAATTATAGAAATGATTAAGGTAAGTTCTGAAATCAAGCGGATTTTGAATGTTGCAAAAATTCCGCTTAAAATTAACATGAAAATGTTAAATGATTTGGTTCAGAATCACCTTACCCATACAAAAAAGATAGCAGTGGGAATAGTGGGAAATCTTCCGCAAGGTTTCAAATCAGAAGTCAATCTTCAATCATTACAAAAAGCTGCTGTTTTGCACGATATCGGAAAAGTACTAATACCCGAAAGAATACTGAATAAAAAGGGTGCATTAAACGCTGAGGAATTGGCGATAGTGCAAAAACATCCAACGCTGAGTTATGAAATGCTCAAAAATACAGATTTGGACGAAACAACTTTAAATTTAGTTAAAAATCATCACCAAAATGCGCAAAAAACGGGATATCCGAGCGTAACCGGAAACTTTATCGCAGATATTAATTTACAAATCCTCTGTGCATCTGACGTATATTCAGCCCTGAGAGAAAAGCGCTCGTATAAGCCTGAGTTAAATAAAAATCAAGCATTGGCGATAATTCATCAGGATATGATGAGTGGTAAACTGCATCCTTGCGTATTCAAGGCACTTGTCGATTATGCAAACAAGAGCGAGGGTGAGAACATGGCTAAAACTCAAGACGCAACGGCAAATCCTTTACTTCAAACCTGTAAACGGCTTCTGTTCCTAAATCCTCAAAGGCAACCAATTCCTTCCCGATAAATTTTTCTGACAGATAGCAGGAAATACCCCCGATAACCGTAAAGTAAAGTCCTCCCAG
The DNA here is from genome assembly GCA_903885635.1 of uncultured bacterium. GTDB lineage: Bacteria > Cyanobacteriota > Vampirovibrionia > Gastranaerophilales > Gastranaerophilaceae > CAIPUE01. The sequence goes on along the minus strand of CAISJE010000118.1, from coordinate 7,444 downwards.
TTGTTTTGCGGTTTTTTCGACTTCTTTGGAACGTTCGCCTTTCCCAATTGTGGCTAAAATACCGTTCTCATAAAGGATTGGAGCGAATTTATCCATTCTTGATGATGTAGTAGGTCCAATTGAGCCAACGACGCAATCTTCAGCGCACGGGCAAGGCCCTGCGTAGAATATTATTTTGTCTTTAAGGTCAAACGGTAATTTTTCACCTTTTTCTATTAATTCAATCAGTCTTTTGTGAGCCATGTCTCTCGCCGTATAAATTTCATCTGATAAAAGTACTTTTTGACCTTTTTTAAGTGATTTTAATTGCTCGATATCTGATGAATTGATTTGAGTATAATTTATAGGTTGAAAAGTCGAAAAGTCGAATAGTTGAATAGTTTTGTGCATCTCGCTTGCTTTTTCCTTTTTGCTTTTCCCTTTTTCCTCACCATCGGCACCAATAACACACTTTGCATGTCGTAAGCTGTGGCAGTTTATTGTAACTGCTACAGGCATGCAGGCTATGTGGGTAAAATCGGTCAGAATTTTTACGTCCAATGCCGTTGAGGTGCCGCCGAGACCGGCGGCACCTATATTCAATCCATTAATCGCATTTTTAATTTTCTCGGCAAAAATTTTGTGTTGTTCATCAATATTTTCATCTAACAGTAAAGCTTTTTTGGACAAAATCCCTGCATATTCCATAGTCCCGCCTATTCCTACCCCGACAAAATACGGAGGACAGCCTTTAGCTCCTGCTTGTTGGACAACTGAAACAACGAAGTCAGTAATTTCAGCTTCTGTTGAAGTCGGCGAAAGCATGGAAATTGCGGAAACATTTTCAGAGCCTGCACCTTTTATCAAAAGTTCCAACTCAAGCTCGCTTCCCTCTGTTAATTCGGTATAAATAACGCAAGGTGTGTTCGTTTTTGTGTTTGTACGGTTAAACAGGGCATTTTTGACAACTGATTTTCTGTAAAAATTTTCTTCATAAGCTTTGGAAACGGCCTTATTTATTGAACTTTCAAGGTTTTCGACCTGACATTGTTCGCCGATTTTTACAAAAACCAAAACTTGCCCTGTGTCTTGACACAGTGGCATTTTTTTCGCGTAAGCCATTTGAGCATTTTGTAGGATTAATTGAAGTGCCTGTTTTGCATCAAGATTTTGCTCCGAATTGTATGCATTAAGAATTTTACCAAAAACATCCTCACTAAGCACGGTATTGGCTTCAACGCATAAATTATAAACAGCATTTTTAATAATTTGTGAACTAATCATAGAATAATTTTACATCAAAAAAAACATGTAATAACTCAGGTCAATTTAATTTTTCATAAAAAGCTTTAATCGTTGACTTCTTCCACCCTTGAGGGGGAAGAAATTTTTCAACACGAGAGATTTTCTCGAGTGTTAGAAAAATTGTTGGGGGGATGACATAAAGTCCTGTAATCTTGCTTTCACCTCCCACCCCGATTTTCTAATGTTCGCTACACTCACATTGAAAATCGCCCTTTACCTCCTTCTCAATCGATTAAGTATCGATTGAGAAGGAGGTAAAGGGCGGGAGGGTATAAACGCTTATTGATAAGGGTTAGCAACTTATTAAAATCTACCTGATTGGTTACCAAAAAACAGCTTCACGTTCATAAATATTTACAATCGGCTAAAAGTCAATAATAATATTACATACCAGCTAATAAGTGAGTTAATTTAGAGACTCAACTAACAAATTATTTTTTCACACGTTTTCAAACAACTGTAACATTGTATAATTATTCAAAAAGGAGAAAATGAGAAATGAGAATTATAAAAATTGCTAATAATCAACCAACAGGCACAAATCCGCCGACAAGCAACCCACGCCAACCCGCTTTTAAAATGAAGTTTTCAGAAACCCCTCGCCATATTGATGAACTTGAAAAATTATTCACACAGCTAGAAACGTTAGCCAACCCAGAACTAAGGGCTAAATTAGAATCTAGTTTATTACGTAGCCACAAAAAGCAATTTAATGGCTTTAAAATAAATGGGGAACATCCTATCGTCAACATAAAACCATGGGCTAAGAGGGCAGAGGGTTTAGATGGTAATTATAGTGGCTATAAAGTGCAGGTCACTTTTAATGAACCTGAAAGTGGAAAAACTTTAAAAACCAGCTCGAACGGTACTATTAATAGATTTCAACAACCTAGCGCTGTTGCCTTGAACCTTATGGATCAAATTGAGTGGGCATTTCTACAGATGGAACTAAGAGTATCAAAAGAAGCTAAAAAAGCTGCAAATTCTGTGAAGAAGCCAGTTCAAGAATTTATAGAGAAAATGAACGCTTAATAGCTAAAAGGTTGAAAGGTTTTGCGATTTTCGCTTACTTTTCCCTTTTTGCCTTTTCCTTTTTACTTCTTCGGGCTTGTTGACGGTGGGTTAGGGAACCCACCCTACCTTTTCTCGGGGCTTATTGACTGTGCGGTTAAATCCGCACCCTACCGTTCACCGTTTACCGTTTACCCGTCCACTCACTCGTTCAAAACAAATTCAACTGGGGAACGTTGTCTTCCAATTTGTCCGATTTTGCTGATTTTCTACGGGTGGAGAGGTTGTTTGAAAAATCATTTTGCATCTTGAGCATTAAGTCTTGAGAACGACTGATAACGCTGTTTGGCAACCCTGCCATTTTCGCCACCTGTATCCCGTAACTCTTGCTCGCACCGCCTTGAACAATTTTTCGCAAAAATTCAATCTCGCCGTTTTCCTCTGAAATTGTTATCCGATAATTTTTAATCTGCGGATAAGTATTAGTCATGACATTGAGTTCATGATAATGCGTCGCAAAAATACATCTTGCCCCAAGCTTTGTCGCAATAAATTCAGCTACCGCCCAAGCAATCGCAACACCGTCATAAGTGCTTGTGCCACGCCCGATTTCGTCAAGTAAAATTAAACTTTTTTCACTCGCCGAGTTTAAAATATAAGCCGTTTCAATCATTTCAACCATAAAAGTCGATTGACCTAACGTCAAATCGTCACTCGCCCCCACTCGAGTAAAAATCTTGTCGACAAGCCCGATTTTAGCGTAATCGCAAGGAACAAACGCCCCGATTTGCGCCAAAATCGCAATCAGTGCATTTTGGCGCATAAAAGTAGATTTTCCCGCCATATTAGGACCTGTTAAAATCATAAACTGCGTTTTATCGGAGTTGGAACCTTGATTGTATGCGAGTTCCAAGTCGTTTGAAACGTATTGACCCAACGGTAAAATTCTCTCCAAAACAGGATGGCGTCCGTTTTTGACCAAAAAATCACTGCTTTCATCGACAATAGGTTTTGTGTAATTATTTTCAACCGCAACAGTTGCCAAAGAGGTCAAAACGTCTATTTTTGCTATGCAATCTGCTACTTCTCTAATTTTTGTTACGTATTCTTTTGAATAATTTTTCAGGTCAGAAAAAAGTTTGTTTTCAAGCTCTCTTGCCTTAAATTGAGCAGAAAGAACGTCATCCTCGTGTTTTTTCAATTCGTCCGTAATAAATCTTTCAGCACCGGTAAGGGTTTGTTTTCTTACGTAATTATTGGGGATAAGGTTAAGGTTTGAGTTTGTAACCTCAATAAAGAATCCAAAAACTCTGTTATAACCGACTTTTAAGAATTTACATCCCGTGCGTTCTTTTTCATTTTCTTCAAACTCTTTTAACCATTTTTCACCGCCTGTCAAAAGGTCTCTGAAGTAATCCAATTCCCCGTTTACGCCAGCTTTTATAACTCCGCCGTCTTTTGTAATAATCGGCGCATCTTCCGAGATTGTTCTGTCTAAAATATTAGCAAATTCGCTAAGTTCAAGTTCATATTCAGACAATTTTTCAAACGCTTTTATATCAAGTGCTTGCGCTGTTTTAATTATTTCGGGAAGCAAAAATAAAGTGTCTTTAATACTTAAAAAATCTCTTGGATTAGCTGAATTATTGCTCAATCTGGTCGAAAGCCTTTGAATATCATAAATTTCGCCCAAAATAGTTGCAAATTCATTTCTTACACTCGGCTTAAAGAGAAGTTCTTCAATAATATTCTGTCGTTGGATAATTTCAGGCAGGTTTTTTAAAGGTTGACAAATCCAAGATTTTAAAAGCCTTGCGCCCATATTTGTTTTAGTTTTATCAATAGCCCACAAAAGTGAGCCGTATTTATTTTTCTCGCGCAAAGTTTCGGTCAATTCAAGATTTTTTCTTGTACTTGAATCAATCATGACGTATTCTGATAATTCATAGGATTCAATTCTATCAAATTTCGGAAAATTTTCTTTCATCGTCTCCCAGATATAGGAAACCAAAGCTCCTGATGCTTGAAAGCCGAGCTTGTAATTCTCGTATCCGAAAGAATCGAGGGAGTTGGTTTTAAAAACAGTTTTTAAGTTATTCAAGGCAAAATTTGTCTCAAAAACATTCGACGGAACTTTTGAGCAGTTATAATTATTTAAAATTTCCTCAGGCAAATCGATTTTTTCTTCCGGTACGATTTGAAAAGGCATAATTTTTTGCGCAAGCGAAGGTGCTATAATTTCTGAGGGCTTAACCCTTGCAAGTTCAGATAAGACCATACTTAGAGAGGCTTGGGTCGTTTTAAATTCGCCTGTTGAAATATCCGTGTAAGCAAACCCATATAAATCGGCCTTTTTATCCTTAACAATTGCGCAAATATAATTATTACTATTTTTTTCAAGTAAATTACTTTCCGTAAGAGTTCCTGCGGTAACCAGCCTTACAACGCCTCTTTTAACAATTCCTTTTGCTTCTTTTGGATCTTCCAATTGTTCGCAAATCGCTACTTTATAATTTTTTTCAATAAGTTTTTCCAAATAATTATCGATTGACTTTGCAGGAACACCCGCAAGCGGGATTCTGCCTAAAACCTGCCCTGCATCACGTCCTGTAAGAGTTAATTCAAGCTCTCTTGACATGATAACCGCGTCTTCAAAAAATGTTTCGTAAAAATCTCCAAGTCGGTATAATAAAATTACGTCCTGATGTTGACGTTTAATTTCAAGATATTGTTGCATTACGGGCGTTGTATCCCCAATGTTGACATCTAAACTATTTACATGATTGATTTCTGGTTTTGTCATAGCTATAATTATCCCTATGGAAGTATGTTAACTTGAAAATAGGAGAAATTCAACCATGGGTTGTTTGAAAAATATTTTTAAAGCAATAATTATAGTTTTTGCAGTGATAGGCTTTGTTTCTATCGGCGGCAAAGATTATTTTGTAAAATTATGGACGGATTTCACAAACCCGCCTCAAGATGTTATGCTCGAACGGGCTAAAAAAGTCGGAGATTTTTCGCGTGTCGGAGACGAATTTGAAATAGATAAAGCAGCTAGTGCGCTTGGGTATAATGGGGTTTTGGCAGAACATAAAGCAAGCGGACAAAAAATGGTTGTCGTTGATTCGGGCAAAAAACCGCTATTAACACCTGAAGATTTTAAAGCGGGCAAAATTGAGGGGAAGTTACAAGATTTGACTAATAAATTCAGGTATTCTGCAATAAATGTTACTGATTTGAAAATAATCAAAAAAGGTCGTATCCGTGCGTTTGGAAAAGCCGCACCTTACGTAAAATTTAGCGCAAAAATAAGCAAAATCCCCGGTGGCGACGTCGAGGGGATTATTTCTTCCGTCGAAACAGACTCCGGTCAAATCAGGGTAATTCTTTCTGCGAACGAAAAGGATAAATATTCACAACTTATAACGGAAGATTTTTTCAAAAAAGTCAAAGAATAAGCTTCAAAATCCCCGAAGAACATCCCAAAATCTCAATGTCTTCTTGGGATTCAAGATACATAAGACTCGTTTAGCTAAATTTAACCACTTGACGGGCTCTATTCTGCCGCTATAGTGCATATTCTGAGTAATATTTATAAAATTTTCCATATTCTTTTTAAAACCTTTTATTAATTCATAATAATTCACATTATAATTTTCAATGCCGTCTTTTGTAATTATTTTAACCTCGGCTCCACACAAGATAGCTTCGTCAAGAATTGATGAACAACCGTCATAAGAGTATAAAACATTTGTTGCTCTAAGCAAATTTGCAAGTTCTTGTTGCGTTTTAGGGAAATTCATATTGATTTCCAACAGCCCCCATGTTTCCTTTGCATTTCTGGATTTGCCACCTTTATAGACAAAATAACAATCCTGAGTTTTAGGTGAATTATCATTATAAAACAATGTTTCATCAATCCAAGGTATAGTTAAAATATTAGCGCTTGGGTAAAAATCATCCAAATGCGCAAAAATTACTTCACTATGGTGATAAGCTTTATCGCCTCCCAAAACCCCAGGGTAATTCAAAACATATCTCCCGACATTTTGAAACCTTAAAGGATTCCCAAAAACGACTTCAGGATAAATCACAACGGCGTTATTTCTTAAATCCTCTGATATTTTCTCTACATAGCGATAGCCCTCGGTATAAGGCTTGCCTGAATACAAATAAACATTAAATCCGCGTTTTTCCAGTTCACCATACAGTCGGTGTAAAGCTTTCACTCCATTACTTTTGCGATAACTCGGTGTCCATATAACATAATCTTTTTTCATAATAAAAATTATACCCGATAATTCCGCATTTCGCAATCGATTCTTGGGCGAGGAATGCTAAGGATATTAGTTAAATCAGGTGGGCTAACCCACCAACAACAAAAAGCAAAGTAGGGTGCGGATTTAACCGCACCAACATAATTTTGCTATTCTGAGGGTTTAAATTATCGTGATAATCAGGTTATGGTAATAATAACCCAAAATACTTTAACGCCCTCTGACTTGTTGTCGGTGCGGTTAAATCCGCACCCTACGGGCTGACTACAAAATATGAAGTTTCTTAAGCAAAGGCACAAGTCTACTTGGCAGGGTTGTAACTTCGTGGATAATCATTTCAGGATATTTTTTATCCAATTCCTGAAATTTTTGGAGCAAACCTGATTCATTTTTCTTCCATTTCCCTCTATTAGGATATTCAAGCCTTAATCTAATTGCATTGAAGCCTTGTTCTTTAGATACACAGTATAACTCTCCAACTTCTTTTTTCTTTGCAGGATATTTATCTACAAGTTTAAAAATATCTTCTTGCAATGCTTTTATTTGTGGTGCAAGTTGACTATCTTTCCAAATAAAAGAATGTCTTAAAAGTCGGGGGGGGGGGGGTAAAGCCTAATTTTTTAAACATTATTTTTTTCTCCTTTTTTAGTTTACATTTAGTATAAACTTGCTGAAAAAAATAATTGCCCAAAAATAAAAGATTTTTACATAAATTTACATTTTATCTAATCAAAAATTCTGATTAAAAGTGCAACACCTTTCAAATACAATAGAATTGAAAGGAATAGGCACATGAAAAAGACATATGAGCAATTAAATGATAAAGATAGGCATCAGATGGAATTATTAATTAATCAAGGGATGTCGTT
>CAISJE010000117.1 GCA_903885635.1 uncultured bacterium | reverse complement strand
GACATAAAGTGCCGAATGTGACAAACGATGTCCACCGAACCCCTCGCCGTCATTGCGAGACATTGAGTGCCGAATGCGACAAAAGATGTACGCCGAAGCAATCTCCCCGAAGCATGACCAAAGGCGAATGAGATTGCTTCGGTCCCTCATCGGTTTTCCACCTAAGAACCCCTTGTCTCGCAAGGACTCAAAACCACTACACAAGTTAATTAAAAGCCACCTGAGTTGTTACGGTATAACAATTCCATCGGACCCGCTCTACATAAAAAAGATGATTTTTATTTGAAAGTATTAACATTATTAGAGTTTAATTATATACTTGACTTATCCGAAAAAATTATTAAAAAAGAGATGTGAAGAAAAGTGTGGTGAAAGGATTTTTATGACAATTAATATTGTTAATTTATTATCAAAGGCTTTTATGTCGAATAATGTGCAGAAAAGTACGGCGCTTACACATGTGTCAAATAATCCGTTTGCGAACCCTTTTGTCACCCCAAACAATCGAAATAATAATTATTCCTATGCGAAAAATAATCCGGTTCAAGGTGGGTATTTTGCAGGGTATTACAACGGGAAATCGAATATAGTAGGGCAAAGGCTATTTGTAGAAGCGTAATGGAGCAGCAGGAAAGATAGTCGGGCATTTTGGACAATATCAGAATAAACGCCAACACTCTCGAAATTTTTTTTTGTACTATAATTTAATTATGAGTACGATAAGTTTAGATAAAATAAATGAATTGATTTCTTTAAAGGAATTTGAGGAAGCAAAGACTGAATTAGAAAATCTGCTTAAAAATGATGCCAATAACGTTGAAGCTTTGAAAACATTGGGATTGTGCAATGTTAATTTAGGGTTTTTCAACGAAGGTAAAAATAATTTTGAAACCGTCGTCAAGTATAAAAATGATGATGCAACGAGTTGGTTTTATCTTGCTAATTGTTATGACAACTTAAACGATTTCCTGCATGCGAAAACTGCCTACCTCAAAGTAATTGAGCTTAGAGGCAATTATTTGGATGCTTATAAAAATCTCGGCATAATTTACATTAAAAATAAAGAACCTGAAAAAGCTTTAAAATTGGCATATAAGGCATTAGCTTTCGTGAAAGATGACTATCTCATTCATTATTTGATTGGTACAGCGTATCTGGCATTGAAAAAATCAAAAAACAGCATCCCCTATTTTGAAACAGCTATTGAACTTAATTCAACACACGCTCAACTTTATAACAATTTAGGAACGGCATATTTAACGATAGGCAACTATAATGAGGCTTTTGAAAATTATATAAAAGCAAGTATTCTGGAGCCTAAAAACCCGCTTACACTTTATAACATAGCGTCAATTTTACAAATTCAAAATAAATTACAAGAGGCTTGTGAATATTTTCAAAGAGCTTATGAAATTGAAAATTCAGAACATTATTTGATTTCTTTGGCACTTTGCGAGTTCAAATCGAACCAATATGAGGCAGCCATAAAGCATTACAAGCTTTTGATTTCAAAACACCCTGAAAAACATAATTTTCAATATAATTTGGCATGTTGTTACGAAGCAATCGGCGAATACACTTTTGCCATAGGCATTTTAAACCAACTTGTTCTTTTAAACCCTAAATCTAAAATGATGTTGCAAAAATTAGCAAATTTATATCTAAAAATTAATCAACCGCAAAACACCAAAGAAATTTATGAAAGAATTATTCAACAGGGAATAGTTTCAGCAGAAATTTACTACGAATATGCGCTGATTTGTGTCAAGACCGGCGATTTAGATATATCAGAAAAAATTCTAAAAAAAGTGATAGAATTAAATCCAACTGCGGCTAATGCAAGAAAAGATTTGGGCGTTATCTATTTAAGCAAGAGGCTTTTTGATTATGCAAAAGACGAATTTGAAAAAGCTTATGAACTCGAACCTGAAAATAATGAGATAATTTTTGAATATGCAAACTTTCGTCATGCCACATCAGATTTTTTAAAAGCTCACGCACTTTATGAAAAAGCATTTGAACAAGACCCCACAAATCCCAATATATTGATTTTTTCAGCCTTAAATGCATTGTCTTTGAATAATCAGGATGAAGCGCTTAAATATATTGAACTTGCACTTAAGCTTGTTCCACAAGATGCTTTCGTGCTACTTGTTGCCGGTAAAATAAACCACGCCTTGAAGGATTTTGAAAAAGCTCAGTTGTATTTAATTAAATCTTGGGAAAAGCTTCCTACAATTGATGTTGAAAATCTTTTGGGGTTAAATTATTTTGAACTCGGTGAATATGACAAAGCTAATGCAATTTTTAGAGATTTATCAAATAAAAACCCAATGAACGTAAATTTACTTTTGAACAGTGCAAAATGCTATGAGAAATCAGATGCAATTGACATGGCAAAAGAACAATTGAAAAAAGTATTAACTATTTTCCCTGAAATGGAAGAAGCAAAAAAAATGCTCGAAAAATGGACAATAGATTAATCAAAGCGTTTTAACGTTTTAGCGTTTTCTTGGTATACTTTAATAAGAAATGGGGGAGATGCCCCATGTATTGACTAAACACAATTGAGGAAATTATGAAAAAAGTAATTCTAATCTTAATTTTACTACTGACAACTGCGACGAATGTTTTTGCAGCGAAAGTTCCTGATAACATAAAAAATCTTGTAAAAAAAGATTTTGAGAAAGCCGATTTTCGCTTTGACGGACTTATAATCCTGCCGGACGGGACTCTTTATTTACCGCTTTATCCGTCATTGGTCAAAAAACCCGAAAAGTTAGAAATCAAAAGCACTTTGCCGATTAATAAAAATTTCACGGACAAACCTGAGGTCATAATTTTAAACAACGATTTCGTGCTTTTAAAAGTCTTAATTGACCCAAAGGGCAGAAAAACTGTTTTAAATATAAAAGAGCCTCCGATTGAAGTCCGAACAGGGCTTCTACCTCAAGACATGCTTGTTCCAACGGGACTTATTATTCCGGACAATATAAAAGGAATAATCGGCAATCTTAAAATTCCCACAGCTCAAGATGCAGGAATAAGAGTTAAAGCTGAGCCTTTTTTGGAATACAAAACTGTAAAAACATCTAAAACAACCAAAAATCTTGTTACTAAAGTTCCTCAGTTGCAAAATAAAACACTTTATATAGCAACGTGCTATTCCAAAAATATTCAAGTAGTTCAAAATGAATCAGCTAAACCCGAGTATGCTCTTGCTCAAAAGGCAATTCCTATCGATATGAAAGCGACCTCCGATGACAAATTTTTGCTTGTAACGACTTATTCAAAAACCTTTGTCGATGTAATTGCACTTACTGATGAACGAATTATTAAGCAGATTGATTTGACAACACCCGCCGAAGAAATTGTTATTGACAAAATCAACAATAAAGCTTATGTGTCGAGTGCGAGCGCATCAAGTATTTATATTATTGACTTGAACACAATGACACTTAAACAAAAAATCAAAGTTAAAGGAATGTGTGAAAGGCTTTCGCTGAGTGATGACGCTACAAAATTGTTTTATGTTGACAAAAAGACCAATAGCGTATGGGCGATTGAACTTGATAATGAATTTATTATAAAAAACATCGGAAGCTTCCCAAGCATTTCTAAAATCAGATATGCTCAAGGAAAAATTTATTTAGCCAGTCGTACAAAAAACAGACTTGCGATTATTGATTATGTAACTCTAGGGCTGATAAAAGAGGTTGATGTCCAGACAAAACCGATAGACATGCTCATATATAAAAATAATTTATACATCCTATCTGCGCAAAATAATATCGTTCAGGTTTTGGATACGGAAACTGACGAGATTACGGATATAATAAATTTAAATACCGCAGGATTTTCAACAAAAATCTATCGGATTAAAAACACAAATATCGCACTAATAACTGACACAAAGGCTGATAAATACTCGGTGTTGGATCTTGACAAAAAGCAGGTGATTAAAACAAATACTATAGAAATCCCTGTAAGTGAAATTGTTGTTGTAGCTAGAAAGTTAAAGGGTTAAACAAGTTGAATTTTACGATTCCGGAACAAGAACTTTTACAAAAACTTGAACAAACCCAAGAAGATTTTTGGAATATTTCGCGCTCAAGTGCTAATTTTTTAAACATGCTGATAAAAATTTCAGGTGCAAAAAATGTTGTTGAAGTCGGGACTTCAAACGGGTACTCCGGTATTTGGCTTGCTAAAGCACTCAAAAACACTGGAGGACATTTGACGACCATCGAATATTATGAAAAAAGAATTATTTTAGCCCAAGAAAACTTTCAAAAATGTGGTGTGGAGGATATTATCACGATAAAACAGGGTTCTGCGTGTGAGGTTTTGGAGACGATTGATTTTGAAATAGATTTTGCGTTTATTGATGCGAATAAGGGTGAATATATAAAATACTTTGACATAATTAATCCAAAACTTAAAAAAGGCGGACTAATTGCGGCTGATAACATTACCTCCCACCCTCAAAAAGTTGCATCGTTTGTTGAAAAAATCAAAAACGACCCGAATTATCAGGTAGAAATCCTTGATTTGCCCGCAGGCATGTTGATTGGACTTAAAAGTTAACCCCGTCATAAATTCTAAGATAGTTCCAATAGCTTTTGTAAACTTTTTTTAGATAATTTTGGGTTTCAGAATAAGGGATTTGCTCCACAAAATCATCTACATCATAGTAGTTTAAATCCGATTTCCATTTTGAAACAGAACCCAATCCTCCGTTATAAGCCAATACAGCCAAAATATCTTTGTTTAATAAAGCTCTTTTTAATCGAGAATAGTAAACATTACCCAATTGAATATTTACATCAGGAGCAAAAAGAAGTTTTTCATTCGGAATATTTATTCCCACAATATTTCCGGCTTCCCTTGCCGTAGCAGGCATTAGTTGCATGAGCCCTTTTGCCCCAACAGCACTTTGGGAATTTGGATTGAAATAACTTTCTTCTCTAATTATGGAAAGAATTAAAATCGAATCATTGTCCCAATAGTCTGCATTTTGCTTGATTTCATTATAATAGTGAACAGGATAAACCAATCGCCATCTTAAATCTAATCTATCAGGTTTATTTGGCAGTTTACCCATGGCATCTCTTGCCATTACTGCTGATTGTGAAAAATTCCCTTGTAAATATGCCAGCCAACTTTGGATGAAATCATCATCTTTGCAAAGTTGGTTTATAAGCCCATAATCTTTCACTTTTGCCAATTCAATTATAAATCCGTAGCCGGAGTTTTTATAAGGAAATTCGATATTTTTTTGTTTTAAGCCTATGACATTAAAATATCTAAACCTATTTAAACTTAAAAAAGCATGGTAGGCATAATAATCATCAGGATACTGACGTATCAATTTTCTGTAATAAGCTCTTGCCTGCTCATAATTTTTTGTCCTTTCAGAAACTTTTGCCATCCAAAACATAACCCTAGGGGCAGATTTTGAGTTTGCAAACTTAGATAAATGAGTTTTACCAAGCTTTTTCGCCATAAAATATTTTTGAGATTTAACCTTATCATAAAAAATATTTGCAAGTGCTTCAGCTGCAAATTGCCCGTCAGGATATTTATAAAATAAAGTGTTAAAACATGCGCCCTGACTGGTTGCAGGAAGGTTATTGCAATTTTTATAAAGAAGATAGTCATGGCCATTTGAATAGTCCGAAAGACTCAAAAGGTATGAAATTGCTGTTTTAGGTGAATTACTAACTTTCAAATAAAGATCAATGGCGTCATAAATATTCTCATTTTGGGAAACATCATTTTCTGTTTCATTAATTAATACTTCCTCCGCACCTTTGCCCTTGAGACCTTGCTCTGTATAATATCTAACTTGTGAATAGTTCTTCATTTCATAAGCATTTTTTACAAAATATGGCCAATAAATACTAAGGTTGGTGACTTTTAAATATTTTTGAGCATTTTTATAATCATTATTTTTTTGATAAACCTTTGCGATAAGCATGTTATCTTCATTATTCAATTTTCTATTTAAGGAGGTCCATTTTTCTACACAATTAATTGCAAATTTACCTGTAGGAGCATCTTTTAAATAGGCTTTAAAGTATGATATTGCTTTGTTTTGGATTTTTAATTTTTTTTTATCGTTTTTAGTTGTTTGTGCTTTTTCTAACTCAATTGACCCAAGATAATATTGCGAGGCTAGAGCATAATCTGTTTTGGGGGATTTGCCGGTAATTGCCTTGAACTCTTTTTTTGCTTTCCTAAAATTCTTGGATTGGTAAAACAGTTGAGCCCTAATATATTTTGCTCTTAAGCTTAAGATTGAATTAGGATAGGTCCTAATCACTTCGTTATATTTTTTCACTTCGGTTTTTTTATTGCCGAATTTTTCGGCACAAAGTGCTTGCCTGTAGATTGCAGCAGATTTTATTTTAGAAAATTTTGAAACATCCCCAAACAAATGATAAGCCTCAAGAAAATCATTGTTATTATATTCATTTAGAGCCTGAGTATAAACTTGATAATTTTTAGTTTCCGGCGTAAATCTTGAAATATTTGGAAACAACATAAATAAAATTAGTACAACTATTACTATCGACAATATTTTTTGTTTTGACATCTTAATTCCTTCCACAAATCAAATTTTATTATAGCAAAAAATATTCCAATAATAAATAATTTGTCCAACGCTTTTTTAATAAAAATGATTTAACTTAATTACATGATAGAACGTATTTTAAAAAAACAAAATAAAAACGGATTTTTTCAAGCGGAAGAATACAAAAATCTTTCCATTCCTTTTGTTGAATTCTATTATCCGAGCAGTGGTAATATTATAAAAAATTATATCATTGCACCTGATAAAAAAGTGATTAAGTAACTTGCTTCATTACTTTAGCAACATCTGCCTCCATATAATAAGCAGCATGTCCATTATTATAATAATCTCGCTTTGTATTTTTTATTTCAAAACCAAGTTTTTTATACATTTTTACTAATAATACATCTTCTGCATCAACGTGTAAGGCAACTTTTTTCACATTATGATTTGTTGCAAATTCTTTTATACTCTTGTCCATAAGTTTTAAGGCCCCATGTGCAGATTTTGTTTTTCTCAATTGCTTTTTAATTCCCATTGCACTAACTATATATACAATCCCATTTTTAACTGGGGTTAATTGATAAAACCCAACAAATTCATTTTCTCCGTTTTTTATAACCCAAGTTTTACATCTCAATAATCTTTTTTTGTCCCAAATATAATTTAGAAAAATATTGTTTGTTGGTTTGAGTTTTTCCCGTATTATTTTAAAAATTTGTTTTGAATCTTTTCTTGATAAAGCTTTAGTTACTACCATTTTGGTAACAGGTCAGCAGGAAAAAATTTCATGCAAATGGAGCATGAAAAATTGACATGAAGTGTTAAATTAATTGAATGATAGATGAAAGATGTAAAGACTGTTCATTATTCTTGGAATTTCAAGAATTAAAGAAAATGT
>CAISJE010000116.1 GCA_903885635.1 uncultured bacterium | reverse complement strand
TTTGATAGAATAAGTAAAAAGAAGATACAAGAAGTAGAAAATTGGGTAAACAATAGACCGATGAAAGTATTAGAGTTCAAAACACCTGCACAGAAACGCATTGAGGCATTAGGTGTTGCACTTTAGGTCAGAATTCGGGAATATTGTTTAAAATTTGTCGTCACAATTATAAATAAATGCTCATAATTTGTAATTATCTGTTATAATGTATTTTATGAAAAATCTAAGTAATATAAAAGGCTGGCTAGATATTCAAGAACACCAAAAAATCGGTGAAATATTGATGCAATCAGGTAAACTTACTTTGCATGATTTAGGTATAGCGCTTGATATTCAAAATTTTGAAAAAATGCAGCTTGGTGATATTTTATTAAATATGAAGATAGTTTCAAAACAAGAAATTGAATCTGCGTTAAACATACAAAAGGAAATTGATGTAAGACTTGAAAAGGGAGAAGAATGATGCCATTTAAAAAATATTTTACAGTGAAAAATGTTGTTTTTTTAATTTTAGTTGTTATTATCCTGAAATTTCTGTCTCAAATTACGGTAATTGCACTTTTATTTTTTGCATCGTACGTTATAGCCTGTTCTTTAAATCCGATTGTGGACAAGCTGGAAAAAAAGATGAACCGTTCTACCGCCACTACCTTGGTATTACTCGGGACTCTAATAATTTCATTCGCTTTTTTTGTACCGATTATTTTTGTCGCAGTTAAACAGGTTCAAGGATTTCTTACGATTTTGCCTGAAAAAATAGACTTGATACAAAATTTCATATTCAACCACCAATTTTATGGGCATAGAATCCCTGAAATTGTAGACCTTGACTCGATTATAAAAACATCCTCTCCATTTGCAACAGGGCTTGTAAACCAATCAATAAACATTGCAACCGGATTTGGGCAAAGTATTTTGTTTTTCCTTGCCGTTTATATGATTGTATTTTATTTTATGGCGGATAAATCAACAATTAAAAAAGGATTTATCAAACTTTTCCCTTCAGAAATAAAGGAAAAAGCCTCTGATATTTACGATAATATTTCTCGAAAAGTCGGAGGATACGTCATAGCACAACTTTTAAACATGTTAGCAATCGGCATTTTAACTGCGATTGGAATGTTTATAATCAAAGTTGATTACGCACTTTTATTGGGATTAATAACAGGTGTACTTGATATTATCCAGCTTGTAGGTCCGACTATTGCGCTTGTTTTATGCTTAATCATGGCAAATCAAATGGGCATAGTTGGCTTGGTGCTCGTATTTGTTGTATTTTTAACCGCTCAATGGATTTCTAACAATCTTGTGCGACCTATTATTTTTGGTCGGTTTTTGGATTTACATCCTTTGGTAATAATATTTGCATTGCTTGTTTCTGCACAGTTTTTAGGTGTCTGGGGCGTCATACTCGCACCGGCAATCGCATCATTGGTTTGTGTGTTATTTGACGAAATTTATTTGAAAACAATTAATAAGAGTGACGAATGAGCGAATTTTTTTTATATAACAGGCTGAAAAAAAATACCGATTATAATGTCTGGATGGCTTTCCCCGGAATTTACTCTTTTTCAATGTCCTCGATAGGCTATCTTTGGATATGTAAAAATATAGATTTACTTGAAGATGTTAATTTAGAAAGAATTTGTACAAATACAACCAAAACAAGCTTTATGGTGCAAGATGTAGATTTAATAGGCTTTTCATTTTCTTTTGATTTGGATTTTTTAAACATTTTTAAAATACTCGAAAAACACAAAATTCCACTCAAATCTGTTGATAGAAATGAATTACACCCATTAATCTTCGGTGGCGGCCCTGTTTTAAGTTCAAACCCTGAGCCGTTTAGCGCATTTTTTGACTTTATCATCGTCGGAGACGGCGAAGAAGTTAATATTGAGGCAATCAAGATATGTCAAGAGAAAAAAAATGACCCCAAGACAGAGATTTTAAAAGCTCTTGCTGAAATTGAAGGGATTTATGTTCCATCATTGAATCAAAAAACGATTAAAAAAATTAATTGCGAACTTCCCGAGTGTATATTTACCCCAATATTAAGTGAAGAAAGTTTCTTTAAAAATACTTTTATAATAGAAATCGCGCGTGGATGCTCTAACAGATGCGGATTTTGTTTGGCATCGTATCTGAATTTACCGCAGAGGTTTGTACAATACGAAAAAATTATTGAAAGTATTGATTTGGGATTGCGGCACACCAATAAAATAGCTCTTTTAGGAGCATTAATCAGTTCTCATCCAAAATTTGAAAATATATGCACATATATTTATAACAAAGTTCAAGAAAATCCCGATATAGAATTGAGCGTATCTTCGCTTAGAGCGGATGCAATAGAGCCAAATGTGATTAAAACTCTTGTCGCATGCGGGCAAAAAAATACGACAATAGCAATCGAAGCAGGAAGTGACCGACTTAGAAAAGTTATAAATAAAAATTTAACCGAAACCCAGATTTTAAAAACCGTTGAAATTGCAAAAGAAAACGGATTAAAGGGGTTGAAAATCTATGCCATGATAGGTTTACCTACAGAAACACAAGAAGATTTGGACGAAATGATAGCTCTTGTTAAAAAAATACGGCAATTGCATAAAGGATTTGGCTTGAGTTTTAGTTTTTCAACTTTTGTTCCGAAACCACACACTCCTTTTCAATGGTGCGCTCGAGAAGATATTAAATCTTTGGAAAAAAAACAAAACTTTCTTAAAAAAGAATTTCATAAACTCGGGGTCAAAACCAATTTTTCAAGCGCAAAATGGGATTACTACCAGACTCTTTTATCACGTGGAGGAAAAGAATTATCTGATTATGTAGTAAAAATTTATGAACTTGGAGGCAATATAGGCGCTTTTAAAACTGCCTACAAACAAATTGCACAAATTCAAAACCTACCCGAAAGTGATTTTTACGTCCAACGCGGGTATGATTTAAACGAAATTTTACCTTGGGATTTCATAACAGTTTGCCCTGGTAAAAACGTTTTAAAAAAAGAACATGCACGGTTGCTGAACAGTGAACCGCAACTTGAGATATCGTCCCCCATACACGTAACAACTCAGGTAGCTTTTAATTAACCATAAAGTGCGCAAACTTAATTTTCAAGCATCTTGAAAATTAAGTAATGAGCGTATTTCATGGACTTTTAGCAAGAACCAAAATGAAAAACGTTTTTGATATATTACTTTGTTCCTGATAAAATTGTGGGGTACAAATTTTTGTGCTGAAATTGACAATTAAATAAAAAGGGAAAGCCCAAACCTCCCTCGGCAACAACCTTATTTACGACGAAATAGGGCTGGAAAGGAGGTGAACAATGAAAAGAGAAATAATAAAAAAAACTCTACTTGCAATAGAGTTTTTTATTAGAATTATCTTATTAATTGTCTAGGGTGACGAGGCTCTAGAGGTGGTATTACCTCTAGGGTCTTCCCTTTTTTTATTATAACATCTTTTTAAAATTTTTCAAGAGGAATAAAATAAAATGAAATACAATTCAATCAACTACATACCAAAAATTGAGCCTGAAAGTTTAGAGATTTTGTCCCTAATCTACACCCCCGGGGTCGGGCATGCGTGTATGAAAATTAAAGAAAACGACGGTTTGTCTTATATCTATACCAACCGCGAAAATTCCGTAGCGGTTTTGTCTTTTGATTACGAAAAGTCGCTTAAACGTGCTATATTCTTAAAAGACACGCTTAATATAGATTCCTACCCTTTTGAAGTCGAAGAAAACATGCTAAAACTTGTTGTTGAAAATATTTATCCCAATTTTTGCGGAATTGATTTGTCATTAATATCAGAGAATGTTGAAAGTCTTGATTTTAAAGTCGAAATTCCTGTTTTGAAAAAATCTGGTGTTAATATTAACGAATTTTTTCATCCGTTTTCCAAAAACATTTTTATGTTTGATATAAACCAATTACAAGGCGATTTTAAAGAACAATCCCTTTCGTTAAGAGAAAAAGCGGGCGGAGTAATGGAAAGCTCTTTAAGTGAAGAATCAACGCTCCACCGTCCTGTTGCCATAATTTCTGACGGTTCGGCGGTCTTGGGATTCGGAAATATCGGCGCAGAAGCAGGTTTACCTGTCATGGAGGGAAAAGCTGTTATATTCAAATCGCTTGGCGGGGTGAATGCTATTCCTTTATGCCTTAAAACTCAAAAAACCGAAGAAATAATTAAAATTACGCAAGCTTTAAAAAACTCTTTTTCGGGGATTAATTTAGAAGATATTTCAGCACCAAGATGTTTCGATATCGAAAACGAATTAATCAAAACGCTTGATATCCCCGTGTTTCACGACGACCAGCATGGTACGGCGATTGTCGTTTTAGCTGCACTTTTAAACGCTCTTTCAGTTGCAAAAAAAGAAATAAATTCTGTCAAAATCGTTATTTCAGGCGCAGGTGCCGCAGCGCAAGCGGTGTCGAAACTTCTTTTAACCGCCGGAGCTGAGAATATAATCCATGTTGACAGAAAAGGAATTGTTTATAAAAATCGCGAAACAAACGATGCTTATCTGGAAAAATTGGCAGAAATAACCAACAAAAAAGAGTTAAAAGGAACATTAAAAGACGCTCTTGACGGTGCGGACGTTTTTATTGGACTTTCTGCGGCAGGGGTTTTAAAACCGGGATTTATTAAAGAAATGGCGGAAAATCCTCTGATTTTTGCACTCGCCAACCCGACACCAGAAATTATGCCCGATATTGCCAAGGAAGCAGGAGCCTTTATTGTTGCCACAGGCAGAAGCGATTTTGACAACCAAATAAATAATTCACTAGCGTTTCCGGGATTATTTAGAGGGCTTTTGGATTATAAAATTAAAAAAGTTACCGAGAAAATTAAACTTGAATGTGCAATCGCCATTGCATCATTGATAAAAGACGAAGACTTAAGTCGAACAAATATTTTACCGAAAGCTCTTGACCCTAGAGTAGTAGGGGTTATTGTAAATAGATTAAGCAAAAAAAAAGCCGACCAATAAGGCGGCTACTAGACTTGGGGAGGAGGTTATGAAAAACCTTTTCGGTCTCTCATATATTATTTATCGGATAAAGCAAAAAAATCTTTAAAAATCTCCTCCAAATGATTTACATTTCTTAACTCCATTTTGCTTGAAAAACCCTCGAAACTGTTGTCTAATAATAAGATGAGCACTAAATTAGTAACTAAAACAAATAGCAGGCTTAAAGGCGAGATTATTATCCCTGCGGATAAATCAATTTCTCACCGCGCAGTGATGTTTTCTTCACTTGCTAAAGGGATTTCAAGAATTGAAAATTTTTCCAAAGGAGCGGATTGCCTTTCTACGCTTGGCGTTTTTAAATCTTTAGGCGTAAATGCTGAATTTAAAGATGAAAAAACTCTCATTATTAATTCAAAAAATGGAATTATTTCACCGAAAAATGGTTTGGATTGCGGAAATTCAGGCACAACAATGCGCTTAATGTCAGGAATTCTTGCAGGACAAAATTTCAATTCAGTCCTTACGGGCGACGAAAGTCTTTCAAAAAGACCGATGGGACGGGTGATAAAACCGTTGGAGCTTATGGGGGCAAAAATAACCTCAAACGAAGGACGCGCTCCTTTAAATATTTTCGGACAGGAATTGATGGGGATTGATTACGTTTCAGAGCTTGCTTCTGCACAGGTCAAGTCTTGTGTGCTTCTTGCCGGATTGCATGCGAATGGTACAACGAGCTTCACAGAGCCACATTTATCAAGAAATCATACGGAACTTATGCTTGAATATTTAGGTGCAAAAATTCCTAATTTTTCCGCAATCTCAGAGTCTAAAACGATAATTGAAAAATCGGAATTAACCCCAAAAACAATTACAGTGGCTGGCGACATCTCGTCTGCGGCGTTTTTTATCGTTGCAGGATTGATTGTTCCCAATTCCGAAATAATCTTAAAAAATGTCGGTTTAAACCCTACAAGAACAGGGATTTTAGAGGTTGTAAAAAACATGGGTGCCGATATTGAGATTTTAGACAAAAAAATAGTTTCAAACGAGCTTGTTGGGGATTTGAAAATTAAATATTCTGAATTAAAAGGTTGTACAATCGAAGGGAATATTATTCCGAGATTAATCGATGAATTGCCTGTAATTGCGGTGCTTGCTACGCAAGCACGAGGAACGACAATAATAAAAGACGCCCAAGATTTGAGAAACAAAGAATCAGATAGAATTAAGGCAGTTGTTTGCGAGTTAAAAAAACTCGGTGCAAACATTGAAGAAACACTAGATGGGTTCATAATAGAGGGCAAAACAAAACTAAAAGGCGGCGTGGAAGTCGAAACCTATCATGACCACAGACTTGCAATGAGTTTGTATGTTGCGGGTTTAATCTGCGAAAAGCCGATTTCAATCAACGGTTTTGAATGGGTAAATATTTCTTTTCCCGAATTTGAAAAAATTTTTGAGAGTTGCATGTAGTTTTTTTTGAATTGACACATCTTACTGATTATAATTCAGTATTAATAATCCATTACCCAGCCGTTTTCAGTAATTCTACCTGAGCAGAACCAACCCGTTTTATCTGGATTTGAAGCAGAACAATAATTAATAGCATTGTAATTCCACCAATAACCTACGTGATCTTTTCCTGCATATGGATATAGTAAAGCACCTTTGCCGTTAGTTATAAAAAATGTAAATACATCCCTACCTGGGTCATTAGGTTCTTTAGACCCATTTATATCAAAAAACATCTGCCCGCATACCTGTGACATATATCCTAATGCACCGCTACTAGAATTACTTCCACAATCGTCGACTCCTACTCTTGTAATCGATATAGACATTCCATCTGCCGTTATAAATTTATAGTGGTCAGAACGGTTATTGATATAATAATAATTTGCGGATTTACCGTCCCAATCAAAGTTAGTGCTGTCAGACCAACAATTTTGTCCTGTTGTCATTCCACAATTTTTAACCACTTTAACATATTTAACAAATTCATCCCCAAAAGTTTGGGCTGTTGTGCCTGTAGCAAATAATCCTGAACATTTTAAATCATCAACACAACCTTTATCCGCAGACATTTGTTTAAGCACTTGGTTAAATTCAGTATAAGCTTTCTTTAAGCTTGTTACATATACAACTTTTTGAAAACTTTGTATCAAATTTGGCAAAGTCATTTCTGCAACAAGTCCGATTATCCCCAAAGTAATTAATACTTCTGCAAGCGTAAAAGATTTTTGTTTTTCCATGATTAATCACCTCAGATACATAATACAAGTATATTTTATTATAAAAATACGATTTATACAATTACATATGTATTTTATTTACATATTTTGTCATAATAATGTGATTTTATTACGCTTAAAATTTTGTAATTAATATATTACTATTACAAAAGAGGTAAAAATGGATAATAAAAAACAATTGGGGAAAAAAATAAAAGAATTTCGTAAAATAGGCGGACTAACACAGGAAAAGCTCGCCGAAGCCATAAATATTGAAACCGGCTCATTAAGTGCAATCGAAAGCGGACGACATTTTCCATCTTTGCCGACTTTAGAAAAAATTGCGAAAGTCTTATGCGTAGATATTAAGGCGTTATTCAATTTTGAGTCCCTAATTCCTGTTGAACAAATGAAATCTAAAATAATCAATAATCTGGATAAATTAAACGAAAAAGAAATTGTTTTTATCTATAAATTTGTTGATTATTATGAATAAAAATAACCTATAATAAAAGAGCCGAAAGCGAAGCTTTCGGCTCTTTTATTAGAAATATAATTACGCTTGTTGGCAAGAACTTGCAATAATCTGCATTTCTTCACTCGAAGCATAAACGGCATGACATCCACAGTCCACAAACAAAATTTGTCCCGTTGTGCCTGACGACAAATCAGAAGCCAAGTAAACACCGGCTCTGCCGACATCTTCTAACGAAACGTTACGTTTTAAAGGTGCTTTAACAACCGCTGCTTTAAGCATTTTGTCAAACCCTGAAATACCTTTTGCCGCAAGCGTTTTCACAGCCCCTGCTGAAATTGCGTTAACTCTTATTCCGAATTTACCCAAATCAGATGCCAAATATCTTACGCTTGATTCAAGTGCAGCTTTTGCAACACCCATTACATTGTAATTTGCAACAACATAATCAGAGCCGAGATAAGTAAGTGCAAATATTGAACCGCCTTCGTTCATTATCGGTTGTGCGTTTCTTGCGATTGACACAAGAGAATAAGCACTTACGCCAAGTGCCAAGTTCCAACCTTCTATTGAAGTATTAATAAATTCGCCTTGTAAATCTTCTTTGTTCGCGAACGCAATTGCATGCACCACAAAATCAATTTTACCGTAAACTCTTTCACATTCAGCGAAAACAGCTTTAACATGTTCTTCTTTAGTCGCATCGCATTCCATAATTATTTTTGCGTTCATGCCTTCAGCCAAAGGTCTTACACGACTTTCCATGATCTCGCCTGCGTATGTGAACGCAATCTCAGCACCTTGTGCATAAAGCTGCTCAGCAATAGCATAAGCTATTCCTCTTTGGTTAGAAACCCCAAAAATAACCCCTTTTTTACCATCCATTAAACCCATAAAACATTCCTCACTCTTAATTAACTTCATATTAATCTTATCAAAAACAAAAATTTAAGTCAAAATCGTATTTTTTTATAACCTATAATGTGTGTAAAAACCTTAAGTGATTTTTAATTTCCTCTTTTGCCGGACATTGAGGAAATTTTCTTATAAGTTGAGAGAAAAATTTTATTGCAGCGTTATATTGACCTATTTTTTCATAGGCATAACCAAGATTTGAATATATTTTATAATCCCCGCTCGGATTAAATTTTAAAGCTTTTTCATAATATTTTATGGCCTCTTGTCCGTCATTACAACAATCATAAACCAATCCCATTTGATTATTTGCCTCATAAGATGTTGGATTGAGTTCAAGAGCCTTTTGACAAAACATTACAGAGCTTGTCCATTCACCTTTTTTAGCATAACAAATTGACATTGCTATATATGCATCAAAAAAATGAGAATCTTTTGCAATTAGTTTAGAATACATGTCAATCGCTATATCAATATAGGCAAAGTCTTTATTAAAGGATTGTTTATTTTCAAAAATTTTGGCAATCGTATAAAATAACTCGTTCCCATTGTGAGGAAGTGGCAATATTTTTTCTGCAAACTCAATCGTTTTTTGCAATTTATTTTGTGCTAAATAAGATAAAATAAGCAATTTTATTACATCTGTCTCCTTTTTTATTTCAACACATTTTTCAAAAAATTTCACTGCTTTTGAAAAATTATCTTTAAGATAATAAATTAATGCAATATTATATAGTCCATCATAATCATCAGGATGAAGTTCTAAAAATTGATAATAAGTTATAAGAGCTTTGTCATAATCTTTAATGCATTGATAAGCCCGAGCCAAATTGTAATAAACTTGAGATTGGACTCCTGTTTGTTCTTTTGCAAGGTTGAAATTATCTATTGCTTTTTCGTATTTTTTTTGTCCATAGGCGTCTATACCGGCATTATAAAAATCTTCAAATTTATTATAATTTGGAGGGTTAATTTTTTGTTCTATGTATTTTTTAATATCTAACATTTTATTCATCATATTATTGTAGTATAATAAAATAAAAAATAAAAGATATAGTATACAAAATTTAAGAAAATAGGTAAGTTGGCTAGTGTTTGATTATATAAAAGGCGTTTTAATCCATAAAGGACAAAACATTGGAACAAGGGGAACTGCTTTAACTATTGAGACAGGCGGAATAGGATATTTGGTCGAAATTACCTCTCGTGATTTTGCGTTATTAAATTTAATCGGTTCTGTAATAAAAATTTATACCGTTTTATTGCATAAAGAAGATCGCATGTCTTTATGCGGATTTTTACAAAAAGAAGATAGAGATATTTTTAAGATTTTAACCTCCGTTTCGGGCGTAGGATCTAAAATGGCATTAATGTTACTGGATGAATTTGAATCATGCGAGTTGATTTCACTTGTAATAAAAGGCGATTTTAAAGAATTAACCAGAGCAAAGGGCGTGGGCCCCAAGTTAGCGCAAAAAATTATTATTGAATTAAAAGATAAATTAATTAATATTCAAAACAGTTTGCCTATAACACTTTCAGAAAATATTAATATAAAAGATGAACAAGCTGTTCAAGATGCCCAAACTGTTTTAATTTCCTTAGGATATGAAAGAGAAGAAATTAAAAAAGCCATTTCTCAAACAATGACATTTGTTAAAAACAAAACCAATGCAGAAGATATCCTAAAAGAAACGCTGAAAATTCTATCTACATGATTCTGCCTTAACTAAAACTTGACATTAAAGTAACAACTCAAGGTAAATAAAATTATGTCACTACGATGTGGGTGGTGGATTACGAGTGAACAGGGAACAGAAGCCGTTATAAAGTAGGGGCGGGATATCCATGAATTTTCGACCGGCGTATTCAACAAGTAAGTGGAACGGTAGCTTCTAAATAAGCTTCATATGGAGTTTTAAATTTTAGCACCTTCATTGGCAAATTATTTATCCAATCTTCTACAAATTGTATTTCCTTTTCTGTTATTGTATCAAAGTCC
>CAISJE010000115.1 GCA_903885635.1 uncultured bacterium | reverse complement strand
ACATTTTCTTTAATTCTTGAAATTCCAAGAATAATGAACAGTCTTTACATCTTTCATCTATCATTCAATTAATTTAACACTTCATGTCAATTTTTCATGCTCCATTTGCATGAAATTTTTTCCTGCTGACCTGTTACCAAAGTATTCAAGTTTTTTGAAACTTTGTCGACTATACAATTAGGTTAATATTCTATTTTTGAAGGAGATTTTTAGATGTTATTATTTACTAAGTTTATAAAATTATGGCTTAAGAAAGAAAGAGTTTTTATATTAACAGAAGAACATGAAATTACAGGTTGGCTGTATAATCCCGGTTTATCAAGAGAGAAAAGGTTTTTGAGCGATCTTTTGAATGGGGCAAACAAAAATTTTATTGCAATTACTGATTGTACCGTTGTTCACAAAAATAAGCAGGGTGAAATTGAGAATTTAGATTTTCTACAACTTAATATGAAATATGTAATCTTAATAAAGCCGGTGGTTTCAAGTCGAAAAGAATTTTAATATTCAAGCATAGAAAAAATTTGAATGCCCTTTGGCAGTTTGTCTCTACCTTTTAGATCGTTTAATTCAATTACAAAAGCACAGCCGATAATATCCGCTCCGGTTTTTGCCACTAAGTTACAAGCAGCTACGGCAGTGCCCCCTGTCGCTAACAGATCATCAATAATAAGTACCTTATCCCCCTTGTTTAATGCGTCTTCGTGTATTTCAAGGGTGTCTGTGCCATACTCAAGAACATAGGATTCTTTTATCGTTTTTGCGGGTAATTTATTAGGTTTTCTGACAGGAATAAATCCGGCATTCAATTTGTATGCGACAGGCATGCCAAAGATAAATCCTCTCGATTCCAAGCCAACGACATAATCAATCTTTTCGTCTTTAAACTTTTCACAAAGAAAATCAATCATTTTAACAAGGGTTTGAGCATCTTTAAGCGCAGTTGTAATGTCCCTAAAAACTATTCCTTGTTTTGGAAAATCTTTTATATTCCTAATCTTTTCTTTAACTTCATTCGCTGTTTGTGGCATTTTATTATTCCTTTATCTATGTTTTTACGGTGTTTGTTGTAATTCTTTTTGTCCTTGTATATGCAATTCTTCTTCTTCCAATATCAGTCCGTGAGTTGTTTTTCCCCAGTTCATGTCTTTTTTACAGAATAAAATCTTGAAACATATAAACATAACAACAGGAAACCAGATTATAAAAATGTATACTGAAGTTTCTATGGCTTGTTTCAGGGCTTGGTATCTATCTAAATCGTCATATCTTCTAAGGCTATATCTTGCAGCTAGAGTAAAACAAACGGCGATAGCACAGCCAACGATTAGTGAGGATAAAATACAATTTGTGGGTGCTGATTTTGTTGCTACCCTGAAAATTTGAAAACATACTTCCATAATTAACCAGATAGGCATGATAAACTCAGAAATATAGGCAGTCATGTCAAGGCTGGCTCTTAAAGATATTTCCTTTGACCTCAATGCCTCTCCAAAATGTTCTAAATAGCGCCTTATGCTGCCTTCCAACCACCTTCTACGCTGCCTGAACAGTGGCACAAGGTAGATTATCCCTTCTTCGTAAACAACCGCCTCAGGGCAGAATCTGACATCCCAGCCTTTTATGTGTAATTGCGTTGACATGTCTAAATCATCCGTAATAGTTTCTTCATTCCAGCCATTTATATCGTGAAGCGCTTTTCTTTTTATTAATTCACCATTACCTCTTAATTCAACTGCTCCTTTCACCGCATCTCTGCCGATTTGGAAGTGAGTATCTAAAGTATATTCATTATTTTGGCATCTTGTTAAAAAATTATAGTCTTTATTTATAATAACTTTGCGGGCTTGTACGGCACCAACGTCTTCAGGTTCGAGATTTGGAATTAATTTTGATAAAAAATCAGGCGTAACTCTTGCATCTGCATCAAAAACTAAAATAGCGTCACCTTTTGCAAGAACAAGAGCTTCGTTGAGTACTGCGGACTTTCCGGGGAAAGAATTTTTATCTCTTATTAAAGCAGTGACCTTTTCATATTTATCTTCCAAACCTTTAATGACACTAGCTGTATTATCCTCACTTCTGTCATCAATTACAATAATTTCAAACTTTTCATAATCTATTTTTAAAATATTTTGAACTGTTTGAGTTATGACGCCCTCTTCATTGTGAGCAGGAACCATAATTGTTACAAAAGGCTTGAATTCTTCATTAATAATTTGTGGTTTTTTTTTGAGTTTACGTTTTTTATGTATAGTTGCAAGGTGCATGTAAATGGCATAAGTAATCATTGCAACACATAAGAACACTAATCCCCACAGGGTATTGAAATAATTTTGAAAGAAGTACAAAAAGACTCCCAAACTTAAAATTATGGCGAATAAAACAATTCTTTCTTTCATTAATACCTATGTAACCTCATTGCATATTCACTTAGAATATCGGCAACTCTCTTTTTTGCGTTCATTTCTTTAGACATTGTAGCAAAAAATTCGGCATTTTTCTTATATTTTTCATTTTTCATTACTTTTTGTATACAATCAAACATTTTATGAACCGTTAATACGTCATGGGTAATAACTTCTGAAACCTCTAATTCAGCCATTCTACCGGCATTATTTTCCTGCTCTATTTGATTTAAGTCGGGAACAATAATCGAAGGTTTACCGAATGACAATATTTCCATCGCCGTCGAATGTCCGGCTTGAGCGATAATTATATCAGCAGTTTTAAGGTAAGAAGAAATATCAGGCAGCATGCCTTGTAAATTAACATTTCGCGGTTTTTCATCTGTTTCAAAAAATGTAAATATATCAAAATCAATGTTCGGTAACTTTTTTGCGACTTCTAAAATACAATCAAACAAGGGTTTTCTATAGGCATGCCCCCCCAAGGAGACTACAATATAAGGATTTGTGCTTTCTCTTGTTATAAGAGGAACTTTGTCACAATCGAAACTAACCAGTGGTCCTACAAATCTGGTACGTTTCATAATCTTTCTATTATGGCTTAAATTCGGCAAGCAAATGGTATAAGGTGGCTCAAAATCAGGAATAAGAATTTCTTCCGTGGAGCTTAAATACATTCTCATCCAAGAGTCAAAAGATACTCCCAAAAGTTTTACAAGCCAGTTATCCTGTTGAAAAAACGGATAAAAAGCACTCTGATTTGTAATGGTAACACAAGGTAATTTTAATTTTTCGGCAGCGATTACAGGATTCATTCTTCCGTCTGCAACAACGCATGACGCCCCTGATTTTTTAATTATATCAACTTCTTCATCAACCATTTTGTTAAATTTCATTACCCAACCTTGGTTTTGAACAATAGTTTTGCCCACATCAAAAGCGCCGTCATGCCCGACGAATTTTAATTCCTGAGAAACTTTGTGGCATGGGATTCCCTTTGCCTTTAGCCTTTCCAGTGCATATCCGTAGGTTGCGATAAGATAATTCTTCTTGTCTAATTCCTGCGAAATAGCTATGGCTCTTGACGAATGGCCATAACCTTCAGAACTTATCGAAAAATATATTTTATTTGCTAAATGCTCTCTTTTTTTAAAAAGCCTTTTAATTTGCGTAATTTTCTCTTTAAACTTCATTGCTAAAAACTCCTTTAACTATTAATATTATAGTCTGAATATATGTTTTTTGCGTTAATTTATATTAATTTTCGTTAAAATACTTGCGTTTTATTTTAGTTTCAATATAATATTCTATGTACACATTAAGAAAGGGGTTTATAACCATGAACAAGGAAGAATTAGTACAAGAAATAGCAAAAAAAGCTAAAGTTACTCAAAAAGATGCAAGCGAAGTGCTTGGAGCGTTAGTTGACACTATCCAAAAAACTGTAGCTAAAGGTAAAAAAGTTACCTTGGTTGGTTTTGGAACATTTGAACCACGCAAGAGAGCTGCTAGAAACGGCAGAAACCCTCAAACAGGTAAAGAAATCCAAATCGCGGCTAAAACAGTACCTGCTTTCTCTGCAGGTAAAAAATTCAAAACTATCGTTAACGGTAAATAGTTTTTGGAACTAATTTTAAAGAGCTTACGAAATATTTCGTAAGCTCTTTTTTTGGTAACACCTCAGGTAGAAATCAAAGAAACGCAAAAAACTTTCTCGCAGCTGCGTCATTGCGAGACATTCAACTGCGGATGTGAGAAAAAGCTCCCACCGAAGCAATCTTTCCCGTAACTTGAGTGAAATTGCTTCGTTCCCTCAATCAAACTTTATTATCGGATAAAAAGGTCTTGTGCTAATTTTATTTCGAAATTGCTGCCGTCCCTAAGGTAAACAGAATCTCCCTTATAAAATAAAGCTAAAACAGGTGAAATAAAAATATTCCCCGCAACTGCAGTAACGCCCAATGCCAAAGCAAACGGAATGAGAATTATACTTGAGCCATCGCCGGCAAGATTATCGCCAACTGCCCACATATGCTTAAAACAATGAACTCCCGGCTTCATTGATGTAAACATACTGTTTATATATTTTCTTCTACCCTTAATGTTGTTAAAAAATATCTTTTTGAAATTAGCTTCAGTTACGTACGCATTCAGAGGGTGGACTTCATTATTTAAAATTACCGAATTAATGCTTATAACTATTAATCCACCATTTCCGCTAAGTTGTGGTTTGTGAGATTGAATTATTTCGCCTTGAAAGACTGTTCCCATTGGGATTGTATAACCTGTAGTACTAATCGGATATTTGGATATAAAAGTTAGCTGAGTGCCTTTTCGGGTTCTGTCAGAAATACCACTGAGCAATTTTACATTGATTTTTGTACTTTTTTTTATGATTGTATAAGTTTCTTTTGACGTTTTGGATATTGCTTGTTTGGATTGTAATTGGGGTTCATTAATTATTCGGGGTAAACTCGGCAACACAAAATCTTCTTCTATTTTTTCAGGATTGTAATTTTTCCTTATTTCATCGTCAACTGATGCATCAAGATCTAGTGCAAGAACAGGCAAGCACAAAAGATTGAATATAAGAATGACGCTTAAAAAAACTTTCAAAATACTGACCTCAAATTGTCCACTTAAAACTCAAGCAGATTTTAACATTTCATTAATTGCCTTGGCGGCATTTTTGCCTGCCCCCATTGCATTAATCGCGTTTGATTCGCCGGTAGGAGCAACATCGCCGCCTGCGAATATCATTGGGATTGAAGTTTTATTATCCTCTACATCAACCACAATATATCCTCTTCTATCTGTTTCTATATCCATGCCTTCTGCTTTAGCTGATTTTTGGATAATGGGATTTGGACCTGTACCCAGTGCAACAATAACTGTATCCACATCCATTTCGACAATTTCACCTGTTTGAACCGGTTTTCTTCTTCCGCTGTCGTCAGGCTCACCTAACTTCATTACTTCAAGTTTTATCCCTTTAACATACCCGCCTTCTCCGATAATTTCAACAGGAGAATGAAGTAATTTAAAAATGACTCCTTCTTCCTTGGCATGTCTTATTTCTTCAAGTCTTGCAGGGAGCTCAGATTCGGTGCGTCGATAAATTATATAAACTTCCTCGGCACCTACTCTTGCCGCGGTTCTAACTGCGTCCATTGCGACATTACCGCCACCAATGACAGCAACTTTATTTCCGATTTTTAAAGGTGTTGGCGTGTGTTTTTCATGTGCCTGCATTAGATTGACACGGGTTAAAAATTCGTTTGCGGAATAAACTCCGTTTAAATTTTCACCTGCAACCCCGAGCATTTTAGGCAAACCTGCGCCGGAACATATAAATATTGCATCAAATCCATCATCTTTAAGTTGTTTTAGTGTAATTGATTTTCCCACAATGACGTTTGTTTTAAAAACAACTCCAAGTTCTTTCAATGTATTAATTTCTCTGTCTAAAAATTTTCTAGGGAGCCTGAAAGGAGGAATGCCGTACCTTAAAACGCCTCCAAGCTTGTGAAGTGCTTCGAAAACTACAACGTCATGTCCAGCTTTTCTCAAGTCTGCTGCTGCCGTAATTCCTGCACATCCTGAACCAACAACGGCGACTTTTTTCCCTGAAGGTTTAATTGCACTATTTTTAGCGGAGGATTTATCTCCAACGTATCGCTCTAAAGCACCTATTGCAATTGATTGACCCTTAATC
Source organism: uncultured bacterium (assembly GCA_903885635.1). GTDB lineage: Bacteria > Cyanobacteriota > Vampirovibrionia > Gastranaerophilales > Gastranaerophilaceae > CAIPUE01. Next base: position 716 of record CAISJE010000115.1, on the reverse strand, counting down.
CCTAAAACACATTTGCCTTCGCATTGTCTTTCTTGAGGGCAAACTCTGCCACAGACTGAAGGAAGCAAGCTTGTTTCCCTTATTATATCGCCTGCTTTTTGAACATTATCTTCTTTTAAAGCCTGAATAAATTCAGGTATATTTATATTGACCGGACAACCCTGAATACAACGGGCATTTTTACAGCGCAAACATCTTTGCGCTTCAAGCTTAACCTGCTGTGGAGTTAAATCTTCTTCTACCGCTTCAAAATTACTTCTGCGCGCTATTGCATCTTGTTCATGTGGTTTTTGTCTTTCAGTCATAAAATCTTCTCCCTTATCCAAAAATATTTTACAAAAAACATGTTATTTATGCAAATGTTTTTTGGCTGGGTTGAAAGGGTTTGGGTTATGAGTTGAACAGTTATTTTGGCTAAATGGGTGAAAAGCCATACCTCTATCCCTCCAGCCTTCCATTCCTCCAGATTACCTGACGCACCGCACATTGTACGCGCGGTACTTGCTGCCGTCGCGGTAGTAGACGTTCTGGCTGCCATTCGAGAAGTACTGGATCCATGTGCGATCTGCAGCCAGCTCAGTGGCGGACCAGTAGATAGCGGCACTATTGAGTCCACTGATGGTGGCTCTGTTTGTGTAGATTGTGTTTAGTTCATCTTTGGTAGGCACTCTCATGCCCTGAGCAGAACATGATTTCTTTGCCCCTGCCCAATAGTT
>CAISJE010000114.1 GCA_903885635.1 uncultured bacterium | reverse complement strand
TTGATAGAATAAGTAAAAAGAAGATACAAGAAGTAGAAAATTGGGTAAACAATAGACCGATGAAAGTATTAGAGTTCAAAACACCTGCACAGAAACGCATTGAGGCATTAGGTGTTGCACTTTAGGTCAGAATTCGGGGAGTGGTCAGCGATACGCTGATACTCAAGCCCGAAGTCTGTAAAAGACTTACAGGGGTAAGAGGAATTACAATAAAAAAACATAAAAAGACTGTAATTTACAATTTAACAGGGAAGATTTTACAAAAAAGATATGTTGAGGGATTGAATAGTTCAACTTTTAGTCACGGAATTTACAACCTGAACAACTACGGAGTAGTGAATGTAGACGAAGAGGAACTACTTTGAACTGGAAAAGTTCACTTGATTCATTCAACAATGGATATTAAAACAGACAAAATGCCGATAGAATACGTAAATTACCTGAAATCAGTTACATCAACCTTGCTAAGAACCTTTCAAGTTCGGCAATATCCAACAGGGTTGAGTATAGGTAGAACTAAAAACAGTATAATTCCGTTTTTACGGATTTATGCCAAGTACGAAGAACTTATAACAACCAAAGATGGTGGGCAGATACTTGATTACCTCACAAATGAAGATATGGAGTATTTTAGTAAGGTTCTACGTTTTGAGGCTCAGCTTGATAGCTTTGCCGAAATAAAACGCTATTACGATTTTAAGGATGAAAACAACCTGCTAGAAATCTTATACTCGAACAATAGGCCTGTTGTAGATGTATTCAATCAGATAATTAAAGAAACGGGAGTAAAAACAGTATGAAATGGTCTACGTTCCTTAAACAATTGGGTATGATGGTTATTTTAGCAATGTTCAATGGTAGTATTTCTGATATTAAATCTTTTATTCTCTCTAATAATTTTTACAGTGAGAAATCTGATTTTAACCATGTTTTGCGAGAATTGCAAGAATTCAAAGTTGAAGAATTCAAAAAAAGTGATGTTTTCAATAAAGGTCAGCGTCTACTTTTAGAACTAATTAGAAAAATGAATGCCTAATTTATTCAAATTGTATTTTCTATCCACGCCTTCCATTTTTTGGGAGGCTTTTTTTGAGTAAATTGTCCGTCAAGCTGGAAGATGCCTGATTTTCACTATTTGATATATTGGTATACAGAAATTAGTTAAGGCTGCTTAACGGCTGAACAAACTAACTTAACGGCCATTTGGCGCTTGTTTTGGACATTCAGAATTGCTAAAAACGGATTAGGTAAAATATTTCAGGCAAATAGGGCGTTGAAACTTTAAATTAAATTAAAAGGAGAAAATAATGTTAACAAGTAGAGCTGAAACAATTCAACAACAAATTGAAAATGAAAATAATCGTCATAGTCGTGAAATTGCAAGGTTAAAAAATGCACTTGAACAAGCCAAGAATGATGCTAGGACTAAAAAAGAGCGTAATAAACGCAGTAGCGATATTCAAGCAAATTCCGCAATGCAGAAGCAAGCTTCTCAAGTGAATAGTTATACGCAGAGGTCAAAGTGGGAAGATTGCAATAATTGCCTAAATAAACAGTTGATTGATAATTTAAGGGAAATTACAGAAAGATTCTGTAATATCCAATTTTAGTTTTTTATTTGAGATAATATAATTCAGCCAGCAAACGTAGGTATCATTCGCCTACGTTTACATTAGATTCTCTCTTTGTGCTATAATTTTCATGAAAATGACGGATAGATAATGGCGATAAAGGAAGAATATGTTTGAACAATCTTTTAAAAATATAGATGATATGCTTTGGAAAGATGCTGGTGTATCAAGCGAATTGGACTATACTGAGCAATCTTCTTGGATTTTGTTCTTGAAGTATATTGAAGATTTTGAAGCCGAGAAAAAAATGTCTGCTGAGCTTAAAGGTCAAAAGTATCAAGCTATTATCGATAATGAATACACTTGGAGCACTTGGGCTTGTCCAAAAGATGCCAACGGCAAGATTGACCATAACAACGCACTTACTGGCGAAGATTTAAAAGACTTTGTTGACCATAAACTTTTTACGTACCTCAAGAAGTTCAAAACGACAGCAGACCATCCCGACACAATCGAATACAAAATCGGTGAGATTTTTGGGGAAATAAAAAACAAAATTCAAAGCGGTTATACAATCAGAGAAGTGGTTGAAATCGTTGACGAGCTTGAATTCAGGTCTTCTGAAAACAAACACGAATTATCATCACTTTATGAAGATAAAATCAAAAATATGGGTAATGCTGGTAGAAACGGTGGCGAATATTATACGCCTCGCCCATTGATTAGAACCATTATAGAGGTTGTAAAACCTCAAATCGGCAACAAGATTTATGACGGGGCGGTTGGCTCTGCTGGGTTTTTGGTTGAAGCTTTTGACTACTTGAAAAAAAATAATGAATTGGATACCGACAAAGTTACAATTTTGCAGGAAAAAACTTTTTACGGCAAAGAGAAAAAGTCGTTGGCTTACGTTATTGCAATTATGAATATGATTTTGCATGGCATTGAAGCTCCAAATATTATTCATACCAACACTTTGGCTGAGAATATAGCTGATATTCAAGAAAAAGACAGATATGACATTATTCTCGCAAATCCACCTTTTGGCGGTAAAGAACGGAAAGAAGTTCAACAGAATTTCCCTATCAAGACTGGTGAGACTGCGTTTTTATTTTTGCAACACTTTATCAAAAGTTTAAAGGCTGGCGGTTCTGCTGGGATTGTTATCAAAAATACGTTTTTGTCTAATACGGATAACGCTTCAAGGGAGTTAAGAAAATATTTACTTGAAAGTTGTAACCTTCATACAGTTTTGGATTTGCCAGGGGGTACGTTTACGGGTGCTGGGGTAAAAACCGTTGTGTTATTCTTCAAAAAAGGTGAACCGACAAGAAAGACTTGGTTTTATTCGTTGAATCTTGACAGAAATTTAGGCAAGACCAATCCGCTAAATGATAATGACTTACAAGAATTTATTGAACTTCAAAAAACATTCGCTGATTCTGACAACTCTTGGAGTATTGATATCAAAAATATCAACGCTGAAACTTATGATTTATCGGTCAAAAACCCAAGCAACAATGATGAAGTTGTGCACAGAACGCCTGAAGATATAATGAGTGAGATATTTGACCTTGACAAACAAAGTGAAGAAATTTTGAAAAGAATCAAGGAACTGGTATGAAAAAAGGTTGGTTAAAAACAACTCTCGGTGAAATTTGCGAAATAAGCACTGGGAAATCTAATACAGAAGATGCTATTGAAAATGGGAGCTATGCTTTTTTTGATAGGTCTAAAAAAGTAAAGACAAGTTCAAAATATTTATTTGATTGTGATGCAATAATTGTTGCTGGCGAAGGTCAGACTTTTTTGCCAAAATTTTATTCTGGAAAATTTGATTTACATCAAAGAGCTTATGCTATATTTAATTTTAAGAAAAATATTAGTGTTCACTATGTTTATAAATATTTAATTCATTTCCATAAATATTTTGAACTTGTTGCTGTTGGTGCTACTGCAAAATCATTGAGACTTAGACATTTTCAAGACTTACCGCTTCCTTTTCCATCTCTAAAGGAGCAAGAAGCCATTGTTGAGGTTTTAGACAAAGCCTTTGAAGAAATTGATCAAGCAACACAAAACGCTCAAAAAAACATTCGAAATGCAAAAGACCTTTTTGAAAGTTACTCAAATTCTACGTTTTCCCTTCAGCATGGAAGCTGGCAAAAGAAAACATTGAATAGTCTAACGACAAAAATAGGTAGCGGAGCAACACCCCGCGGAGGTAATGAATCATACAAGGCGACTGGACTTTCTTTAATTCGAAGTATGAATGTGCATGATAGATCATTTAGAAATAGAGGTTTAGCCTATATTGATGAAGAACAAGCAAGAAAGCTCGACAACGTTACTGTTCAATCAAAAGATATCCTTTTAAATATTACAGGTGCCTCGGTAACAAGATGTTGCATCATCCCTGATGATTATCTGCCAGCTAGGGTAAACCAACACGTTTCAATCATAAGGCCTAATAATGAAATTTCTCCAAAGTTTTTATGCTATCTTTTAACTTCAAACGAATATAAAAGCTCCTTGCTTAAAACTGGTGAAGAAGGTGGTGCTACCAGACAAGCGATAACAAAACAACAATTAGAAAATTTTGTAATAGCTTTCCCAAAATCACTTGATGAACAAGAAGAAATAGTCCAAAAACTTGATGAACTCCAAGCCGAAACAAGGCAACTTGAACAAATTTACCAACAAAAAATAAACTGTTTAGAGGAATTGAAACAATCAATTCTACAAAAGGCTTTTAGTGGCGAACTCTTGAAAGAAGCCAGCTTGGTTTAGATAAAGTTACAAAGAGCTTGGCCTCGCTTCATTTAAAGGATTATTCAAACCAAACAGAGGGTTTTACTCTCGCTTGTGCCTTATTATTCGGAAAAGATTTACTGATTCAAAGCATTTTGCCACATTACAGAACCGACCTGATTTTAAAAATAAAAAATGTTGACCGCTATGATGACAGGGATACAGTTCAAACGAATCTGATAGACAGCTATGACAAGATTATGGCGTTTATTGAAAAGCATTTGCCATCGCCGTTTAGAGAAGATGACAAAGGTGTAAGAATAGATATAAGAAACGCCATTTTTAGCGAATTAGCCGTAAATTCGTTGATGCACAGGGAATTCACCTCACACGCTTTTGCAAGATTTATTATAGAAAAAGATAAAATTGTTATTGAAAACGGCAACAGGCCATTTGTTTGCGGAAACATAAAACCCGATGATTTTAGGCCTTATACAAAAAACCCAACAATAGCAAAGGTTTTTAAAGAAATTGGCTACGCAGAAGAACTCGGCTCGGGGATAAGAAACATCATGAAGTATTCAAAAGAATATTTCGGCAATATCCCTGAATTCATTGATGATACTATGTTTATCACCACCTTAAAATACAGTGCAGAGAAGCTAAAAGCCCAAGATGCCCATCAAGATAGGGGACAAGATAGGGGACAAGATAAAAAGCAAAGTGACCAAGCTGGTGATAAAGAAAGTGGTATAGATAGTGATATAGTTAGTGATATAGTTAATTTCTGTATAAGTCCTAAATCTGTTTTAGGAATAATGGAAAAATTCGGGTATAAAAGTAAGCCATATTTTCTAAAAAAGATAATCAAGCCCTTGCTTGAAAAAGGTTTAATTATTCAAACAATACCTGAAAAACCAACAAGTCGTAACCAAAAATATGTATCTTCAACAACAAATGAGGACAAATAATGAACGAAGCCGAAACAAGAGCAGAACTCATAGACCCAGCGTTGGTCGCATCAGGTTGGGGAGTTGTTGAAAACAGCAGGATCCTCCGAGAAAGAAACTGTATTATTTCAGAAGGCAGGATTTTAGGTCAAGGAAAAAGGGTTAAACCTGAAATCGCTGATTATATCTTGGAATACAACAATATTAAGCTTGCTGTTATTGAAGCCAAAAAGGAATCATTGCACTACACAGAAGGCGTTGCCCAAGCTAAAACCTACGCCCAAAAGCTCCAAATTAGGCATACCTACGCAACAAACGGCAAAAGAACTTATCACATAGATATGGAAACAGGCAAAGAGCAAGATGTTTTCAAATATCCTACGCCTCAAGAGCTTTGGGGTATGACATTTAAAGAACAAAATAGCTGGCGAGACGAATTCGCAAAGGTCCCTTTTGAAAGTAAAAGTGGAACATTTAGCCCAAGATATTATCAAGAAATTGCGGTCAATAAAACATTGGAAGCCGTTGCCAATAACAAGCAAAGAATCCTTTTAACCCTTGCAACGGGAACGGGTAAAACTGTTATTGCGTTTCAGATAGCATGGAAATTGTTTAAATCAAGATGGAACCTCAACAGAGACGGAGGAAGACAGCCAAGAATTTTAATCCTCGCAGACAGAAATATTCTTGCAGACCAAGCTTACAACTCTTTTTCAGCATTTGCCGAAGATGCTTTAATTAGAATTGCTCCCGATGAAATTAAGAAAAAAGGCAAAGTACCTAAAAACGGAAGCATATTTTTCACAATATTTCAGACCTTTATCTGAATTTAACTTATAGCAAAAACCCTCGTCATCATTGAGTAATCGATGGTCAAATCTCCAGAAAAGAATGGCCGTGCGGTTTTGTAGATGGACTTGCCTCTAATCGTCTCAAAGATTGAGTATAAGGCTAAACAACCAAATATGTAAATCCCCTGAGCCTGCATGCTGTGCTGGTGACAGCCGTTCAAACCTATGCAACTCTTTAAAAATCTGAACGTTTCCTCTATCTTCCACCGTAAAGCGTATATACTGAGTACGTTTTCGTCACTTAAGCTAACTCTATTGCTCATAAAAAAACGCTTTGGGCGTCTTACGACCTTAACTTTTACTCCGTTTCTTAAATGACCTATTGCACTTCCATAACCTCTTTGAATTTGTCTTTTCATTGGCTTGTTATCCAAGCTATAGTTCTTTTTGCCTTTGATTACAAAGCCCCAACGATAATCATCAAGACGTTTTGTAATCTTCTGGGTTCCGAAGGCACCGTCTGCGAGTACGTATTTGGGCTTTAACTTGTATTGGTTTCTCAAAGCAGATAAACCTGACAAAGTTACTTCTTCTTGTGACTTGCTTTCCTTGTGCAACAAGCCAAAACCGATTGGGATAGTCCTGTCACCCACTTTATACAAGAATAATACGATTTTGAATCCCTTAGAATACGCTCCGTTGCTCAAATTCTTCATCTTGATAGCCAGTTTGTCAAGCCCATACTTAGGATTGTCGGTTGTATCAATGATTATGCAACCCTCGCTTGACTTGTACATGTTTATTAGGGGCGAAATCATGACTATATCATGGTTTGACATGGATTGAAACGCTATCACCAGCTCGTGATAAGCCTTATTTGGGAATTCATTTCTCTTGAAACCGCCGAAAGATATTAACTTGTTGACAAATAACTGAATTAGCTGTAACATATTATCAAACCTCTATTCTAGCTCTTCACAAGTCTATAATAGAGGTTTTTCCTGTCTTTGCAACTTTGTTACATTTTCAGTTTATGAGCGGACCAAATGACACACCTTATTTTGGTGAATATCCAAAAGATTATTTTGATTTTATCATAATTGACGAGTGCCACAGAGGCGGAGCAAAGGACGAAAGTTCTTGGAGAGCCATTCTTGAATACTTCTCGCCAGCAGTTCAACTCGGCTTGACGGCAACACCTAAAAGAAAAAAGAACGTTGACACTTACCAATATTTTGGCAACCCTGTCTATACTTATTCGTTAAAAGAAGGTATCAACGACGGATATTTGACCCCATTTAGGGTTAAACAAATTCAAACAACCCTTGATGAATATATTTACACAAGCGATGACGAAATTCTTGACGGCGATATTGAAGAAGGCAGAGTTTATACAGAACCTGATTTTAACAAAATTATTGAAATTGAAGCACGTGAGAAAAAAAGAGTAGAAATATTCATGAACGATGCCAATCAAGATGAAAAAGCGATTGTATTTTGTGCAACGCAAGACCATGCATTGGCTGTCAGAAATTTGATTAATCAAATGAAAAAGTCTACAAACCCTGATTATTGCGTAAGAGTAACGGCGAATGACGGAAAAAGAGGCGAGCAGTTTTTAAGAGATTTTCAAGATAACGAAAAAACTATTCCGACAATTCTTACAACTTCTTATAAATTATCAACAGGCGTGGATGCAAGGAATATCAGAAACATAGTCTTGATGCGTTCTGTTCACAATATGATTGAGTTTAAGCAAATTATCGGTAGAGGCACAAGGCTTTATGACGGCAAAGACTATTTTACAGTTTATGATTTTGTAAAAGCACATCATCATTTTGCAGACCCAGAATGGGATGGCGAACCGCTTGAACCAGAACCAACTGAGCCTAAAGAACCAAGAGAGCCAAAAGAAGGTGAAGGTCAAGAAACCCCTATAACTGGAGACCCTCCACCAGAACCGCCAAAAGCAAAGCTTAGAATTAAACTTGCTGATGGAAAAGAGCGAGTTGTTCAACATATGAGCCAAACATCTTTTTGGAGCATTGAGGGCAAACCTATTTCAGCACAAGAATTTTTGAATAATCTGTATGGCGACTTGCCTACGTTTTTCAAAAGCGAGGACGAATTAAGAACCATTTGGAAATCACCTGAAACAAGAAAACAGTTTTTAAGCAAAATTGCAGAACTTGGTTATGGAACCAATGAGCTGAATGAGTTGAAAAAGCTTGTGGAAGCAGAAGAAAGTGATTTGTTTGATGTTTTATGCTACGTAGCTTATGCCAGTGAAATCATAACAAGGCTTGAGCGTGTAGAACGTAGTAAAGACCTTATTTATATAAACTTTGAAGCGAAGCAAAAAGCTTTCATTGATTTTGTATTGTCGCAATACATTAAAGGCGATGTTGACCAGCTTGATGATGCAAAATTGCCAAATTTAATAGAGCTTAAATATCATACAATTTCAGACGGCGTAAAAGAATTAGGCAAAATAAACGACATAAGACAGATGTTCATTGGTTTTCAGAAGTATTTGTATGAGAATTATGCCAAAGTTAAGGGATTGTAGCTTTGAAATATTAAATGTGCGTAATTAATTATGTCCCAATTGGGTAGTTTTGTGTTTACAAAAATATATTATTGCTGTTTTTTGATATTTGAAGGTGATAATATTCATGAATACTTATTATAAACTGGAAGAATAGAAGGAGTAACCTGTGGCGAAAAGAAAAGTTTTCATTAGCTTTCATCATGCAAATGACGAATTGTACAAGAATAAATTTGAAGAAAAATACGGAAGCGTTTTTATTAACAAATCTGTAACAAAAGATGAATATAACGAGGATTTGAGTACAGAATATATTAAACGATTGATACAAGAAGACAAGATTTCAGATTCAAGTGTTGTTGTCGTTTTAATTGGTAGTGAAACATATAAAAGAAAACACGTAGACTGGGAAATTTCAGCTGGTTTAAGCAAAAAAGTTGGGGGTTATTCAGGTTTGATTGGAATTTTGCTTCCGTCATATTACGAAGCCAGTGAAAATACGTTCTTAAAAGGCTCTGGGTATAATTCTAACACAATCCCTCCAAGGTTAAATGATAATGTTGAAAGCGGTTATGCATTAATCTACAAATGGGAATCTGCCTCAAACATACATAGTGATGGTAACTATGCAATACAAAATTGGATAGAAGAAGCTTTTGATAGGAAGAACAATAAAAGCAATCTTATTGATAACAGCCGAACTCAATTCAAGCAAAATAGGTAATTTATGGATATAGTTAAATTATCACTTGATAAAAGTCATAATCTTAATTTATTTGTGGGTAATGATATATTATGGACAATAATGATATTAATTTTATTTTTTATAATTGGATTTTTTATACTTTTATTTTTTAAAAATAAAAATGCACTAGCCATGCTTCTAAGAGGGCATATTAGCATGGAGGGGGCAAAGCTTGGCTTAAATGGTTTTGCAATTGATATAAAACCAAATTACCAGACAGTTCAGGTAGCTTACAAATTATGGGTTGAGTTAAATACTAGAAAACTCGGCTTGCGAATAGATCTTGAAAATGACGTAATAGAAGAAATATATAACTCTTGGTATGCCTTTTTTGAAGTAACTAGAGAATTAATTAAAGAAATTCCAGCACAAGAAGCTTTAAATAAAGATACTAAACAGTTAATTACAATAGCAACAGATGTTTTAAACAAAGGAGTTCGCCCACACCTAACAAAATGGCAGGCAAGGTTTAGAAATTGGTATGATGTTCAAAAGAAAGTTGCGGAGACAAATGGATTCTCTCCTTCGCCACAAAAAGTTCAAATGGACTTTAGATGCTCCGAAAGTGAATTTTGCTACGATGAGCTTTCCTCTGATTTGCTAAAAGTTAATGAACAATTAATTGAGTACAAAAATTTACTGGAAAAAATAGTTTTCAATCTAAAATAGTAATTGCGGTAACATACATTTGCATAAACCCAAAAACGGTCGTTTAAGATTTATAAATCTCATAAGCCAAACGGATTGAGATTTACTTTATGTGTCTATAAAATAAAAGTATGAAAAGTACCTTTTAGCTTTATGTAGGATAGGTTTTAGGCTAATTGGATATATAATTTGTAGGCCATACAAGAAAAATTGGAGGATAGCAATGACCACATTTTCGTATTTACGTGTCAGCACGATTGACCAAGACACGGAGAAAAACAAACTTGAGATTTTGCAGTTTGTACACAACAACAAATTAGGCAACGTAATTTTCACGGAAGAAAAGATTACAGGTAAGGTTCACTACAAAGACCGAGAGCTAGGACGGCTTTTAGAGAGTATGAAAAAAGGTGATGTACTGATTGTACCTGAATTATCAAGACTAGCGAGGTCAGTTTCACAGATTTTGGAGATAATTAATCTCTGCAAACAAAAAGAATTTACACTTTATTCGTTAAAAGAAGGTTTTAACAGTGGTGATAGCGGAATAACATCTGTTATCACCTCAACTGTATTTGCTCTTGTTGCACAGATTGAAAGGGATTTGATAAGCCAACGAACAAAAGAAGCTCTGCATTCAAAACGTGCAAGCGGTGTCAAACTGGGTAGACCCAAAGGTAAAAAGGGTAAATCGAAGCTGGATGCTTACAGAGACACTATAATAAAATTAAATAATTTGAGGGTGCCAAAAACGATTATTGCTAATACCAATTTGCAATCAATAAAGTATTAATGTATAATAAATCTTGTAAGTAATAATTTACAGGAGGAATTATGCGACCTAAATTACCATTTCCTGATGGAACTGCAGAACAAATGCAAAATTTGTTAGAAAATGTTA